>JAKAHQ010000139.1 GCA_021814855.1 Bacteroidota bacterium
GGAATGCCGACGGAGTATAAGCTATTCCAAAATTATCCGAATCCGTTTAACCCGACAACGCAAATTCAATTTTCTATTCCTCGCAGCGGTTTTGTTTCGTTAAAGGTATTTAATCTTATCGGGCAGGAAGTTGCAACAATGTTCGAAGGTATAAAACAGGCGGGGAGCCATGTTGTATCTTTTAACAGCAGCGGACTATCAAGCGGCGTTTATATTTATACTCTTAAATCGAACAACTTTGTTGATTCTAAAAAATTAATTTTGCTTAAATAAACTGATGTTAAAAATTTATGAGGTTGAATCCGTGATTAGTAAAAATAATTCTTTCGGTTTGTTAATGACTCCGACGATTAAGAACAGAAATTTGTTTAGAAATTTCTATGTCTCCATTTCAATTTTGTTTTTCTTTTCGGGATTATTTCGCATTGATTCTTTCGCCCAGCAATTAGCAAAGGATCAAGACAAATTTCTCGGCGGCTCCACCAGCACTCCTATGTGGAGAAGTTTCGAATCATACTGGAATCAGGTGACTCCCGGTAATGATGGTAAATGGGGCTCTGTCGAACAAGTCCGGGGAACTTACAACTGGACAAATCTCGACCAGATTTATAATTACGCTAAAAGCAGAAATCTTATGTTCAAGGAACACGTACTTGTTTGGGGACAGCAGGAACCATACTGGGTTGCATCATTAGATACTGCCAGTCAAAGGGCAGCGGTTGAAAAATGGATTAGTACACTTGCACAGCGTTATCCTTTGATGAAATATGTCGATGTAGTGAACGAACCTTTTCACGCCGTTCCTTCCTACAAGAATGCCCTTGGGGGCGACGGGGCAACCGGATGGGACTGGGTAATCAATGCTTTTAAGCTTGCAAGAAAATACTGCCCATCAACGGCTAAGCTGATATTAAACGAGTACAGTATTTTGCAGGATTACACACAAACAACAAACTTTATTAATCTCATTACCCTATTGAACGATCGGGGATTAATCGACGGAATTGGAATTCAAGGGCATTACTTTGAATTTCGGAGTCACGTTGATGCAACAAGCGGTACATATGTTTATAGCCCGGCAACGCTGAAATCAAATCTTAATAGAATTGCGGCTCTCGGAATACCGATTTACATCACAGAGTTTGATATTGACGAAGCAAGCGATGATAACCAGCTTGCACAGTACAAAATTTATTTCCCGGTATTTTGGACTAATCCGGCTGTAAAAGGAATTACGTTTTGGGGATTTATTGAAAATGACGTTTGGACTTCTCACCCGAACACTTTTTTAATACATTCTGATGGAACCGAGCGCCCGGCAATGCAGTGGCTGCGTCAATATATTTTGTTGCCCATTCCACCGGTTCTTTTATTGCCAACGGGTACAGATGCTGTCCAGCGAAATCCGGTTTTGCAATGGCAGTCGTCAAAGACCGCTACTTCGTATCAAGTCCAGGTTTCAGATGTCAGAAGTTTTTCTTCCACAATAATGGATACAACAATTACCGATACGGTTTTGCAGGTAAGTCCTCTCGCAGCCAACACAACATTTTATTGGCGGGTGAGTGCCGTCAATGATAAAGGTGCAAGCGATTTTACGGATTTAAAATCTTTTACTACTGGGAACAATATAGTTTCTGTTGAAGCAGCAGGTGAAGCGTCTAAGAAATTCGAATTGCTTCAAAATTATCCTAATCCGTTTAACCCGACTACACAAATTCAATTTTCTATTCCTCGCAGCGGTTTTGTTTCGTTAAAGGTATTTAATCTTATCGGCCAGGAAATTGCAACATTATATGAAGGCATAAAGCAGGCCGGAAGCCATGTTGTGTTGTTTAACGGCAATCAACTATCCAGCGGTGTTTACATTTATACTCTTAAAGCCGGCAGCTTCGTCAACTCTAAAAAATTCATTTTGCTTAAATAATTTTTAACTGCTAAGTGAAAACCATGAAAAAAAAATTTTTTGTGCCGGTGTTAATGTTAATTTGTTTCTTCTTCTTGAACTTCCCTCTTTCAACACTGGCTGATGAAAGTGAGTTTAGTCCGGATTCGTTGACAAGAGGGGCGTATGATACCAATAAGTATATTAATCTTTTTAAAGATCTGCTCGGTAAGAACGATTCCGAAGTTAGGGCAAAAATTGATGATGTCTTCCGGCAGTTATTTTACGGGGACGATAACACTCAAAGAATTTATTACCCCGTGGGAAACGATATGGCTTACATTGAAGATATAAATAACCAGGATGTCCGTACGGAAGGCATGTCATACGGAATGATGATAGCGGTTCAGCTTGATAAGAAAGATGAATTTAACCGCTTATGGAAGTGGGCTAAAACTTTCATGCAGCATAAAGACGGTCCGGCAAAAGATTACTTTGCCTGGCACTGCAAAACCAGCGGCGAAGTAATTTCTCCCGGCTCAGCGTCCGACGGTGAAGAGTGGTTTGTAACGGCTTTGCTTTTTGCATCTGCAAGGTGGGGCGATAGAGAAGGCATCTATGATTACAAAAAAGAAGCGCAAAATATTTTGGATGCCATGCTGACAAAAACGGAATTCTCCGACGACGGACATGTAGTTACAAATTTATTCAGCAAAAAAGAAAAACAGGTAGTATTTGTGCCGGACGGCGGCGGCGACGATTTTACAGATCCGTCTTACCATCTTCCGCATTTCTACCAAGTATGGGCAATGTGCGCCGATAAAGAAAATAAATTTTGGAACGAATGCGCCGATACAAGCAGAAAATTTTTCCGCCGAACTGTAAATCACAAAACAGGGCTTGCACCGGATTACGCAAAATTTGACGGAACCCCCTTTAACCCCTGGGGAGGCGGTAACGATAATTTTCAATTCGACGCCTGGCGGGTAGCAATGAATATCGCTATAGACTATCTATGGTTTGCTAAGGATGAATGGGAAGTAACTCAATCCAACCGTATGCTGAATTTCTTTTATTCGAAGGGAATTAAAACTTACGGAAATGTTTTTTCGCTTGACGGCGAAAAATCTTCCGGCGACCATAGTCTCGGTCTGGTAACAGCAAATGCTGTTGCTGCGCTTGCCTCTACAAATGAAAATCGAAAAGAATTTGTTGAACAACTTTGGGATGCAAAAACTCCTACCGGACGCTTTAGGTATTACGACGGAATTTTGTACATGCTGGGAATGCTTCAAGCAAGCGGTAACTTTAAAATATATGACTGCTCCAAACATTAAGGAAGTAAATCCATGAATTCATTTACAAAATATTTGACAAAAAGTTTTTTATTACTCTTCCTGTGTGAAATAACATTGCCGGCGCAAGCCAAGATTCACAACAGCGACGCGAAGAATAAAATCACGGAAACTACATATATCTCGTTCCAAAAAGAGAAAGGAGATTTTACCCTTGCCGGTTCCGGCAAGTCATCCGCTATATTAGTTAGCTCCGCCGATTTCCCGGGTGTTCTTCGAGCTGTAAACGATCTTCAAAACGATATCGGATTTGTAACGGATGCTAAACCTATTATCTCAACCGATAATATTCCGGATTCAAAAGAAGTTGTAATCATTGGTACTCTTGGCAAGAGTTCTATCATTGATAAACTGGTCAAGGAAAAGAAGTTTAATCCTAATCTCGTAAAAGGTAAATGGGAAACCTTTGTAATTGAAACTCTTGATAAGCCGTTCCCTAATGTCGATAAGGCCTTAGTAATTGTCGGAAGCGACAAGCGCGGAACTATATACGGAGTTTACGATCTCTCCGAAAAAATCGGCGTGTCTCCGTGGTATTGGTGGGCAGATGTACCGGTTAAAAAACATCCCGATCTTTTTGTTAAAGCCGGTCAACATTCAAATGGAGAGCCGGCCGTTAAGTATCGCGGCATTTTTCTTAACGATGAAGCGCCTGCATTAACGGGTTGGGCTTACGAAAAATTCGGCGGATTGAATCATAAGTTTTATGAAAAAGTATTCGAACTTCTTTTGCGCCTTAAAGCAAATTTTCTTTGGCCGGCAATGTGGGGCAATAATTTTGACGATGACGATTCGCTTAACCAAAAACTTGCTGATGAATACGGAATAGTAATGGGTACATCTCACCATGAGCCGATGATGCGTTCGTGGAAGGAATGGCCTAAGTACGGACACGGCGCATGGAATTATCAAACAAACGACAGCACTTTGCGTGAATATTGGCGCGGCGGAATTAAAAGAATGAATTCGTATGAGAGTATTGTTACTCTTGGAATGCGCGGCGACGGCGACGAAGCAATGAGCGCCACTTCTAATATCGGTTTGCTTGAAAAAATTATTTCCGATCAAAGAAAAATTCTTGGAGAAGTGACCGGTAAAGATGTTACGACTATTCCTCAAGTATGGGCGCTGTATAAGGAAGTACAGGATTATTATGATAAAGGTATGCGCGTGCCGGATGATGTGACTTTATTGTTGTGCGACGATAATTGGGGCAACTTGCGAAAACTTCCTAAGCCGGACGCAAAACCGAGGAAGGGAGGATACGGAATTTATTATCACTTCGATTATGTGGGAGGACCGAGAAATTATAAATGGTTGAACACGGTACAAATTGAAAGAGTATGGGAACAAATGCGTCTTGCTTATGAATACAATGCAAGACAAATATGGATTGTAAACGTAGGCGATCTTAAACCGATGGAACTGCCGATTAGCTTTTTCCTCGACTACGCTTGGAATCCAGAAAAATATCCCGCTGAAAATCTGCCGGAATTTTATAAGCAATGGGCCTCCGAACAATTCGGAGAAAAATATGCCGGCGAAATTGCCGAGCTTTTGGCGTTGTATACTAAATATAATTCAAGACGAAAACCGGAACTGCTTTCTCCTGAGACTTACAGCTTAGTTAATTACGGAGAAGCGGAAATCGTTGTATCGGATTACAACAAACTGGCCGACCGCGCAAACAAAATTTATGATCAACTTTCAGCGGAATACAAACCCGCGTTTTACCAGCTTGTTTTATATCCCGTGGAAGCATGCGCTAATTTAAACCAATTATATGTTACTGCCGGGCTTAATCGATTATACGCAAAACAAGGACGCGCCGCGACCGATAGTCTTGCCGATGAAGTTAAAGAGTTGTTCGATAAGGACGCAGAACTATCGCATTATTATAATAAGGTAATGGAAAACGGCAAGTGGGACCATATGATGGATCAAACTCATATTGGCTACACTTACTGGCAGCAGCCGGATAAAAACAATATGCCGATAGTAGATAGATTGGAACTGCCGGACATTGCCGACATGGGCGTTGCGATTGAAGGTTCATCGAAATGGTGGCCGGAGGATACGAGTAAAGCCGTTCTGCCTGAATTTGATTCTTACAACAAACAATCCTGCTACATCGATGTTTTCAATCGCGGGAAGACTCCGTTCAAATATGAGGTAAGAACAAGAGAAACCTGGATTCAGATTTCTGAGCCGGCCGGAATGATCGAAAAACAAAAACGGATTTTAATAAGTGTCGATTGGGAAAAGATTCCGGCAGGAGAAAATCGCGGAGCGGTCGGCATTATCGGTCCAAATGGAAAATTTGTAGTTGTAAATGTAATTGCAAATAACTC
>JAKAHQ010000140.1 GCA_021814855.1 Bacteroidota bacterium
CGGTTCGGAAGCCGCTATTACTCCTATGTCTATTGGCGGATTTAATGCCGCGCGCGCTCTCTCAACATGGAACGATAGAATGATGGAAGCTTCGCGGCCATTCGATAAAGATAGAAACGGTTTTGTTATGGGAGACGGTTCCGGTACTGTAATACTGGAGGAACTTGAACACGCTATAAAACGAGGCGCTACTATCTATGGCGAAATTATCGGGGCGGGATTAACGGGCGACGCACATCACATAACTGCGCCGGCTCCCGGCGGCGAAGGAGCTGTTCGTTCTATGAAAGAAGCTATTCGCGATGGCGGTATCTCTCCAGATCAAGTGGACTACATTAATGCCCACGGCACTTCTACCGAATTGAACGATTTGAATGAAACACTCGCAATAAAAACTGTCTTTGGCGAACACGCGTATAAACTTACCGTTAGCTCTACAAAATCAATGACCGGTCATTTGCTTGGAGCCGCCGGCGCTGTTGAATCGATTGCTACTGTGCTTGCTTTGAAAAATAGTATAATTCCGCCGACAATTAATCTTGATGAACCAAGTCCCGAATGTGATTTAAATTATACTCCTAAGGTTGCGGCTAATAAAGAAATCACTTACGCCATAAGCAACACTTTCGGATTCGGCGGGCACAATGCTTCCTTACTATTTAAAAAGTATGTAGGATAAAGTGTTTTGGGGATTGTTCGATAGGATATTCGGTTCTGGCCGAAAAAATTCTGCTGAAAATGCTGCGCTGCAATCCGAACAAGTGCAAGAGAAATTAAAATTATTAGAGGCAGTACTCGAATTCCCGATCAGGAATTCCAGTTTTTATGTAAAGGCACTTACACACCGGTCGTTTTTAGAATTGCATCCCGATCTTCTTAAATCAAATGAAAGATTAGAATTCCTCGGCGATTCCGTCTTAAGTCTTATCATTGCAAACTACTTGTTCTCAAACTATCCCGATGAAGGAGAAGGATTTTTAACTAAAGCACGCGCCTCTCTCGTAAACAGGGATAATCTTGCGAGTGTAGCCGAAGAGATCGGCCTGGAAAATTTAATTCTGTTCAATAAAAAATATATCCGCGATTCGGTCTACGGTCTAAAATCAATAATGGCAGACGGACTTGAAGCTCTTATAGGCGCTATCTTTCTCGATAAAGGATTATCTGCCGCGGAAGCATTTATCAATAAAAAAATTATAAAAACTACAATTGACGACTTGTTTTTTGTTGATACAAATTACAAAGGACAGCTTTTAGAAATAACCCACGCCCGTAAAATGCCTCCGCCAAGATACAAAGTGAAAGAAGAAATAGGACCGCCGCACAAAAAGCAATTTACAATTGAAGTCTATATTGGCGATGAATTATTCGGTGTAGGATTCGGTTCCAACAAAAAAACTGCCGAGCAAGAAGCTTCTCGCGAAGCGCTTGCAAAACTCGGGAAAGAATCGTAGCCGCAGTAAATTATCCTTCCTCCGATTCTCCGAAAATAATTTGGTAAATACATTTTCAAAATCTGTATCTTGGTTTTGGGTTATTTACAGTTAAGATGTACTACTTTGAAAAGAATTCCGGGAACAATCCAAAATATTTTATGAAGATCAAAATCATACTTTTGTTTGTTGCTTTCGTCTCAATGGCTAACGCGCAATTTAGTCCTTTACAGCAAAACCAAGGTTTGCTTGAAGGGGGTTTTGGATTAACATGGATTAACGGCGCACCGAATTACGCTTTTAGAATAATGCCCGAATTCCAATTTTCCAAAATCGGCGTCGGTTTGGATTTGAATCTTGAATATACCGCAAGCGGAAAACTTCGTTCGGAAGATTTTAACGAGTTCTCGGATTACTTAAGCGTCATTCGGTACATCAGGTACGGTCAAAAAGGTGATCCGCTCTATGTAAAGTTTGGCGCGCTCGATTATACTTCGCTCGGTCACGGCAGTATAATGTATCTTTACAATAACTCTCCGAGTCTTGATAACAGAAAAGTAGGATTGGAGTTGGCCGCAGACTTTGACAACTACGGATTTGAATCGATCTACGGAAACTTTGGACAGACGGGAGTAATGGGCGTTAGAGGATACATAAGACCATTAACGCAAACCATGCTGGCATCAATTCCTATTCTTGGTAAACTTGAAACCGGCGCTACAGTTGTAACCGATCTAAATGAAAATGCCGGAATTGTTTCCGGCGAATACAATCCCGCCACCGATGTATTTCTTCCTAAAGACGACGAAGGGAATATTACAATCATCGGTTTGGATTTAGGGCTGCCTCTGCTGCGCACCGGCATAGCCGATCTTGACGCATACATCGATTACGCTAAGATTATAAAATTCGGAAGCGGTGTTGCGACCGGTTTAATGCTTAACTTCAAAGGTTTTGGATTGCTGGATCTAAAAGCTAAGATTGAAAGAAGATTTAACGGCGATCACTATATCCCTTCGTACTTCGGCCCTTTTTACGAAATTGAACGGTTCAACCTTGACAAACAAACCGGGGAAGTGAGGAGTAAAATTCAACAATTAAAATTTGCCGACTCCCAGAGCAAAGGTTATTACGGAGAACTATATTCTTCCATACTCGGAATCTTTAGAGTTCTCGGAAGTTTTCAAAAGCTCGATCATGTTCCTAACAGCGGAATGCTTCACATTGCCGGGGAATTATCTTCGGAAAACTTTCAATACGTCGTTCGAGCCGGGTACGATAAAATAAACATCGAGAACATCGGCGACTTATTCACCACCGACGACCGTTCCTATTTATATTTTCAATTTGGCTATAAGGTCCAACCGTATCTTTTAATGTCCATGATATACTATTGGACTTTCACACCGGTTCGGGATTACAACGATAAGATAATCGGTTATGAACCTCAGAAACGTGTTGAACCGCGGCTTACGTTTATTTACCCGATAAATTTTAATTAAACATGAGTGGCTTATCCATCCTTTTTAGTCTGCAAGATTTTGTTAGATATGGATTTCTATCTTGACTTAAGTTTGTATTAACAATATTTTGATATTAGATTTTGGAACAATGGGGCTGACCTTATTGAGATCACCTTTTCTGTTTACGGGTTAGCTCGATAAAAAAGCTAAGCGGGAAAATTCAATGGTAACGAATTCATTTTCATATCCATTAATCGCCGGAAAAACCAATATCCCTCCGCAGAACTACATTCATCTTTCATCAATAATTCCTGTAAATCGGAAACTCCTAACTCGCCTAATCCTCGAAGAATCTTCACAAAAAGAAACATGCGTTTGTACAGATAAATCATCCAGGTTATCTAGGAACGATTTCGAACGGGAAGTATTAATCTTAGACTAGCTGTTGAACGGCCATGGCAATCCATCCGTAAACCGTAATGAACTAAGATTTAGGGCTGTTCCGGAGGTGAAAACCTTGCAAAATGAAGCAAAAACAGCTTCCCGTATCATGGAAAAGATTATAAAGATAACTACATCTATGTAGTATTAATGTCAATCGCTGATACAGCGCATACAAACGCGTATACAGCTCTTGAAATCAAAGATACAGGTAAAGAAAGGATGTATACAGGTCTTACAATCATTTATGCAGCTCGTGAAATTATGGATACAGCTTATGAAATTGTATACGGAATTGTTAATAAGATTTATACAGCTTTTGCGGGTCTTAATACAGGTGTCGAAATCAAATATACAGTTGTTGCAATCATATTTACAGTTGACGAAATCCAGGAAACAGCGCTTGCAATTATCCATACATCCCGTGAAAGCAGGCATACAGTATAAATTCTTCTTTTCCGGAATAAAGATTTTTTAAACGGAACGGTTACATAATATTCAAAGGAGGTTTCAATGGCAAGCAAAAGATGATTGAGGGCGCCTGAAGAAGAAATTCTTGAGAAGGCAAAAACCGCGTCTGTTATTGGACGGGGCAAAGAAAAGCTGTCGGAGTTCGGCCTGGATTCCGTGTATTTTAATAATCTCGACGAGGAGATAGTAACGGCTTCTCATTACATGAGCGATGAAGAGTACACAAAGAAACAAGAATCAATTACAGTTGAAAAGAACGCGAAGTTAGCCGAAGCCGGTAAATGGGGAGACGGCGTAAAACTTCGTCTTGAGCTCGCGTTCCCGGATAATGCGGATGTAGTAAAAGAATTTCCGACCGGAAAATTTACTAAAGCTAAAAGAGATGAAAAGACAATGCTCGAAGTAATTCCAAATATTTGCAATGTGATAGATAAGTATGATGCAAAGTTAAAAGGGAAGAAAATGCCGGACGATTACAAGCAGCAGGGGCAAACTTTAGCTGCGGCAATTGATAAGTTAAATAACGACCAGGAAACGATGAAGAAGAACCGTCCGCAGTACACACGGGAACGTGTTGCGGCATATCAGAAATTATACGACCGGGTGAATGAGATAAACAAAGTAGGTAGAAAAGTGTACGCGGATAGTCCAGCGGATTTGGAAGTGTTCAAGTCGCCGTGGCCGGTAAGTGGAAAATAGGAAACAAAGAAAGGCGAAGCACAGCCGGCAAAGTAAGACCTCACCCTTTAATCCCTCTCCTTTGCAAGGAGAGGGACAAAGAGAGAGGTTGGTTACATTGATAATTTACGACATACTTGGCCGTGAAATTACAACACTCATGCATGAATACAAACAGCCCGGCACTTATGAAGTTGAATTCAACGCTTCATCTGCCGGAGGCGGATTACCAAGCGGAATTTATATTTATTGTTTAAGAATCTCAGCAAGAGAAATATCAAAACAATTGGTTTATCTAAAATAGTATGGAACCGACATTCAATAAATAAGAAACAAAGGCATTTATGAAAAACATAATTTTAATTTTGTTGACATTCGTTTGTGGAGAAATATTTAGTCAAGATTGGCCGATAGCTCCTGAAGTTTGGAGTGAACCTATTCTTTTGGATAGCGCATTAAATGTTCCTTTCGATTGGTTTGATTCACCTTCATTCGCTAAATCAATGGATACTCTTTATTTCACCGGTGGTAATGGAGTATTTCGTGCAGTAAAGAATATTATCAACGGAAAGACAACATGGTATGTAACCCGCTTAAATGATAAAGTGAATCCACCAGGTCAAATGCCGCCAATTTCATGTCCAATAAGCCGTGATGGAAAACGAATGTATATAAGTTATTATGGAGGTTCCGGATATGGAGGACGCGATATTTGGCGGAGCGATTGGAATGATACAATAAAAGATTGGGGAACGCCGGTGAATATTGGACCGGGCATAAACACGCCGCGTGGAGAAGTGTTCTTTTATGAACTGAGTAGAGATTCTGCATATGTTTTAGCAAATCATACAGGATTAGTAACGATGTACCTATATACATTTGATAATCAAAAAAACGATTGGGCTGTTGCCGATAGTTTTACTAATGTTTATGATGAATTTGGCAGACGACCTTTTCGTGATGCAGATATTTATGGACTAAGTCTAACTAAAGATAAGAAGAAATTATACTTGAGTCTGTAAAATATTTTGTGTAAACATAATTTAGAGTCAAAGTACATTTTCAAGTCTCTCATCAAAAGAAAGAGATAAATGAGAAAGAA
>JAKAHQ010000141.1 GCA_021814855.1 Bacteroidota bacterium
AGGAGGGTGCGAGCTTGCCCTGTCATGTCATATTCGTTTGGCTTCCGATAAAGCAAAGTTCGGGCAGCCAGAAGTTAATTTAGGAATTATTCCGGGTTACGGCGGAACCCAGCGATTGACAAGACTAATCAATTCCGGCCGCGCCGCAGAATTAATTTTAACCGGCGATATAATTGACGCAGCCGAAGCTTTTCGTTTAGGTTTGGTTAACAAAGTTTATCCCGCCGAAGAATTATTGAACAAAGCATTTGAACTTGCCGGCAAAATTTCTTCCAAGGGACAAATAGCCGTTAAGCTTGCATTGAAATCAATTGTAAGCTGCGATGAAATTTCTCAGACCGACGGGGAAAAACTGGAAGCCGAACTATTCGGCTCTTGCTGCCGTACTGGGGATTTTAAAGAGGGAACCGCCGCCTTCTTGGAAAAAAGAAAACCGGATTTTGAAAATCGTTGATATAACTTTTCCATTTCCTTAAAATAATATTGTGACAACTCGAAAAAGAAAAATTGTTAACTACCTGTTTGCCGCAGCAATAGTTTTGTTGGTTGTAAACACTGCAATCGATTATAAAGAGCGTCCGCCAAAACAAAAAGCGGTGAGCGAACTATCGGTGTCTCAAATCGAGGGTGTTTTCTTCAAAGTCATGGATGAATACGGCATTGAACCCAACTGGATTTCCAAAAAGAAATACAAAGCCGGGGAGTACGATTCCGTCAAGGTGGAGTATTTTGTAAAACTTCCGCAGGATTTACCAATCCCGTTGATTATTAAAGACATCAACCGTGTTATCGAAAAAGATATAACCGGATTCGTTTCCGAGGAAAAGAAAAATTACGGGACAACCGAAATAAGAATTTACACCAACGAGGTGCTAAAGCTCAAGGCAACATTGATTCCGGATAAAGAAAATGTTAGAAAGGGCAGCGAACTTTCTTTTATCATCTCCGACGCGTTTGATTTGAGCGACAAAAATTTCAAAAACTTTTTGAGCATTTACCTTCCTGTCTCGGCGGAAATAATTCCCGATAAAGACAACATTGCCGAGGCCGACACGCTGAGAAGTTATTTAAAAGGATTCGCGATGATTCTAAACAACGATATCGATGATAACGATATGAAATTGAGGCCGGAATATACCAAACCAATTCTTCGCGGCTCCATTAATAACATTGTCGGCGCCTTTGGAAATGATCATCTTTATATTGTTGACGAGAGAGCGGATATCTTTCGCTCGCCGGTTTATAATTACATAAAGACCGTCTTCAGCGATCTTGGCGTACGATTGCATCCGCAGTCGGAATTTATTAATCTCGATATGAAGGATGATGCGGCGTTGTTTGCCAAGTTTAATAACGAGTGTTCGGATACCACCGGCGCTCCTCAAAAAATATTTATTCTTCCTTACGAGAATTTTACAAAACTGATCGGAACAATTGAGAAGTTCAAGAAGAAGGGAAGCAAAATAATTCCGCTTTCGCAAACCAATCTTCTAAAAAGGTAACTGGTGTCTACATTAATTGATTTCCGTCGATATCGAGCTCAATCGGAAAATTGCCGGTATGTTCTTTTATTTGTGGAAGTAACTTTTTCTTATCACCAACCGCCAGGATAACAAGTTTATCCGGTTTAATATTCTCGGGTCCGGCCTTACGAATTTCCTCTTCCGATGTTTGTTCAATTTTAGAAGTGTAAAGATTCAATTCATTAAGGGGCAGTGAATGAATTATGAGCGACTCGATATTTTTTGCGATCTGCGGAAAAGTTTCGAAGCGGGCGGGGAACTGTTTAATTAAATATGATTTTGCAAAATCTATCTCTTCGGAAGAAATTTTTTGAAGGATGCCGTTAAGTTCGCTTAAAATTTCTTTTATAGATTCGCCTGTGTTTTCGATGTTTACGGCCGTTGAAACCTGGAACATTGCCGATTCTTTATAATAATGGAATGCCGAGCCGGCGCCGTATGTAAATCCTTTTCGCTCCCGCAAGTTTAAATTTATTCTGCTGGAAAATTGCCCGCCGAGAATCGTGTTCATTATTCTTGCGGCAAAATGATCTTCGGAATTTCTCTTTTTGGCAATATGTCCAATTCTTAATTCGCTCTGGGCGGAATCCTTCTTATCTATAATAAAATATTCGGTTGCCGCTAATGACGGCTGAATAAAATTATTTTGACCGAGTTCTAAACTCTGCCATCTACCGAGATTTTTGTTAAGCATGTCTTCTGCTTCGCTTTCCGAAAGACTCCCGACAATAATTGTTTTTAAACCGGCTCCCAGAAAATTGTTTTGGTAGAAATTTTTAACATCGGTGTTGGTTATCGATTCTATGTTTCGTTCAAATCCTATTTCGGGCGCGTCGTAAAAAGTATTGCGGAAAACTCTTCTTTCGAAAGCGGAAGAGGCAACAAAGGAAGGTTCATCTTTAAGCTGTAAAATTTTATGAAGCGTTTTTTTCTTTTCGCGTTCAAAATCGAACTCTTCGAATCGCGGCTGGAAAAGTATTTTTGATAAAAGTTCGAGAGATCTTGCTAAATATTCTTTTAGCGTAAGAATTGAGATAACGGTTTTATCATGATCGGATGAGACTGAGAAAACGGTTCCGAGTTTTTCGAATTCATCGCTTAGCTGCAATGCATCGTATTCTCCTGCTCCTTCATCAAGCAGCAGCGATGTAAGATAACTCAATCCCTTCTTGTTTGCCGGGTCTAAGCGGCTTCCCGAAAAAATAATTATCTCCGCATAAATTACCGGCAGCTTTTCCTTTTTTACAAAACTTACTTCTATGCCGTTGTTCAGCCGGAAGTTTTGAATTGCCGGGATATTAAATGTTAAGTTCTTACCCGGAAGAGGTGTTTTTGATCTATCGAACATTATTAATCACTTTTTTTGGAATTATGTTTAGCTCTACGAACGGATTCAATAAATATTTTTTTGCTGCGTTTACAATATCCTCTGCTGTAACGTCCTCGTATCTTTTAAGGTCAAAAAGAAACGAGTCCGGTTCATCAAGAAAATAATTGTAATGGTTCAGGTGATCGGTAACAAGCTCAAGTTTTTGAAGCGAGAAAATGAACGTGGCTTTTATGCTGTTCTTGGCGCGCGTTAATTCCTCCTCGCTAATTCCATCGTCGATCAATAATTTTATCTCGTCCAGAATTTGAGTTTTAATTTCGTCTAAACCTATACCCGGTTTGGCGGTGGCAACTATAATGTTAGAGCCGGCTAATCTTGCCGAATATTGAAATGCCGAAACGTCTTGGGCAATTTGTTTATCGAACACAAGCGATTTATGCAGTCTCGAATTCTTGGAAGCGCTAAGGATGTCTGACAAAACATCAAGAGCAGCATCGTATCGGTCGAATGCTTTTTCCGTGTGCCAGGCTAAATAAATTCTCGGTAACTGAATATTATCTTCGTGAATTACTTTTTTATTTTCATTTAATGATTGAGCCGGTACATTTATTCCCGAGATGGTATTCCCGCCGGGAATTTCCTCAAAATATTTTTTTACAAGTTCAATCGCATTGTCTGTTTCAAAATTGCCGCCGATGACCAATGTTGCGTTATTTGGAGCGTAATAAGTACCGAAAAAATTTCTTACGTCTTCAAGCTCAAATTTTTCAATGTCCTTCATCCATCCTATCGTAGGCCAATGGTAAGAATGATCCTCCGAGAATAGATTCGAAAATAAGATTTCCCATGCCGAGCCGTATGGTTGGTTTTCATACCGCTGGCGACGCTCATTCATCACAACATCTTTTTGATTATCAAGTTTTTCTTTCGTTAAGGCGGGCAAAAGATAGCCCATTCTATCTGCCTCCAACCAAAGCGCGAGTTCGAGATAGTTCGCCGGAACCGTTTCGAAATAATTGGTTCTATCGATGCTTGTCGATCCGTTGAGAGAACCGCCTGCTTCCTGGATATAGCGGAAGTGTCCTTCCTTAGGAATGTTCAGCGAACCTTGAAACATCATGTGCTCGAACAGGTGAGCAAAACCGGTTTTGCCCGGTCTCTCGTTTGCAGAACCAACTTTATACCAAATATTTACGGCAACAACCGGGGCAGTTTTATCCTGATAGAATATTACTTTTAAGCCGTTGCTAAGAGTATGCGTATGATAATCTATCTTTAAAATATTTTCTTTCATGTTTCCTTTCATTTCAGTATGAATCCTATTCTTTCGAGCTTTCCGTCGATATTTGATCTCGGCATGATGTTGAATATTTTACACAGCAGAGGATAAATATCGATATTCCAAAGCGTACCGGTTCTATATCCATGTTTGAAATTGGGACCGATAGCGAGAAAAATTCCGTGCATGTCCGTCTCATTGTTATCGTAACCGTGATTGCCTTTTGATTCATCCAGCCATTTATCTTTTTTATCTTTTACAAGGGACCAGCCAAGATCTGCAACAATAATTATTGGAGCTATAAACGGATTATCGCTGTAATGATAATATGCCGGCAACCGATCGCGCATGTAGACCTTGTAATGTTTTTCGCTTTTCTTTAAAGCATTATAGACTGCCAAAGTATCTCCGTTTAACGGCATCACAGTCATTAAAGGTCCGTCATCATAAAAGAGAGCTTTGTTTTGCCCAACAATTTTTTCAATGTTTATTGCCCTGTCTTTGGAAATTTCCGTCATCCCGTGATCGGAAACAAAGATCACGTTAACGCTGTCTCTCAAATTGATTTTGTCGAGACTCTTGAACAGCAATCCCGTAATGCCGTCTAACTTTTCTATCGCCTTGTTCACTTCGGGAGAATTGGGTCCGTAGTCGTGACCGGCGTCATCGGTATCTTGAAAATATAAAGTGATAAAGTGAGGCCGTTTGTTTTGGGGCAGACTCAGCCATTCGATAATCTTTTTGATTCGCGGTTCATCCGGTCTGCCGTACTCATAAGATTCTACATAAGTAGGGCGGCGGAACTTAGCGTGCAAATTATTTCCCGGCCAAAAATAACTTGCTGTAATAATGCCTTGTCTTTCCGCGGTTTCCCAGAACGATTCGCCTAAGTACCATCGCTCATCCTGTGTTGTTCCTGTATCTTTCATCATGTACCATAATTCGGATTCAAATTTATTCGAACTGCCGGTCGACGTAATTTTTTCGAAAGGGTCTGCGAAGTTATTTGAAATGATTCCGTGATGCGCCGGGTACATGCCGGTAATTATTGAAAGATGATTTGGAAATGTTTTTGACGGGAAGGCGGGGCGAAGCGACAACGCCGAGACGCCGTTTTCAAGCACTGCTTCGAGATTAGGAGAGATTCCTCTATTTAAGTAATCCCATCTAAATCCATCGAATGAAATTAATATAACGTATGGTTTGGGGGCAGAAAAACTTGGGAAAGGTAGCCCCAAAAGAATTAAGATAAGGATCTTAGCCGTTTTTTTCATTTTCGCACAAATTTTATTTCCAATTACTGCAATATAGAGATGTTAATACTTAAATGAGAGTTTGGTTCTCTACAAAAAAGAGAAATGATTCTTCATTGATGAAATAATAACTTAAATATGCAGGACTTCGTCTATTTTTTTTAATATTAAAAAATTGT
>JAKAHQ010000142.1 GCA_021814855.1 Bacteroidota bacterium
AATTAACGCTTCGTCGCTCATGATGGGGAGGTAAGCGCCGCCCGCAACGCAAGGACCCATGATGGCGGAGATTTGCGGAATTCCCATTGAAGAAATTTTTGCATTATTGCGGAAGATTCTTCCAAAATGTTCTTTATCCGGAAAAATCTCATCCTGCAAAGGCAGAAAAACCCCGGCGCTGTCAACCAGGTAAATAATCGGAAGCCGGTTCTCTATTGCAATTTCCTGCGCTCGCAAATTTTTCTTTGCAGTAATTGGAAACCATGCGCCTGCTTTTACCGTTGCATCGTTGGCCACAATAACAAAATTTTTCCCGTTGATTTTTCCAACGCCGAATATTGTGCCGCTGCTTGGTGCGCCGCCGTGTTCTTCATACATATTATGCGCGGCGAAAGTATTCAACTCAAAAAAGCCGGTGCCCTTATCAATTAGCTTTTCAATTCTTTCCCTTGCGGTAAGTTTGCCTTTTTCGTGCTGCTTTTGAATTGCGGATTTTCCGCCGCCGAGTTTTATAGTTTCTTTTACGGCATTTATTTTCCTAATAAGATTCTTGTAAAAATCTTCTCGTCGCAGGAAGGATTCGTTTTTATTTATTTGTGTTCCGATGTATGCCATAATGCTGTTCTAGTCCTGTAGTAAACTTCTCGCAATAACAATTTTTTGAACTTCGGATGTGCCTTCGCCGATTGTTAGGAGTTTTACATCGCGGTAAAATTTTTCCACGGGATAATCTTTCACAAAGCCGTACCCGCCGAAAATTTGGACGGCCTCGTTAGCAGCTTTTGTCGCTGTTTCGCTTGCATATAATTTTGCTTTAGCCGCGATATCAAGAACATTCTCATTTTTATCTTTCATCCTGGCCGCTTTGAAAGTCATTAATCTTGCTGCCTCAATTTCTGTAGCCAGTTCGGCCAGTTTAAATTGGATCGCTTGAAATTCGGAAATGGTTTTACCAAACTGCTTGCGTTCTTTTGAATAAGTTGCAGCCGCTTCAAGACAGCCCTGAGCAAGACCAACGCTTAAGGCCGCAATCGAAATTCTTCCGCCTTCCAAAATTTTCATTGCTTGATTAAAACCTTCGCCTTCATTCCCGATTAAATTTTCTTCCGGCACTTGGCAGTTATCAAACAATAATTGGGTTGTTTCACTTGCGCGCATTCCCAATTTGTTCTCTTTCTTACCGGTTTGAAATCCCTTTGTTCCTTTTTCAACTATGAAAGCGGAAATACCCTTTTTACCTTTGCTTTTGTCCGTGATCGCCATAACGACTGCAGTTTCTCCAACGCCGCCGTGAGTTATAAAATTTTTAGTGCCGTTAAGAATAAAATTATTTCCAACTCTTGCTGCTGTAGTCTGCATGGCGGCGGCGTCGCTGCCGGAAGCAGGTTCCGTCAATCCCCAAGCGCCAATCTTTTTTCCGCTTGCGAGATCCGTGAGATACTTACTTTTTTGAATGTCGCTTGCGAATAAATTAATATGATTTGCGCAAAGGCCGTTATGCGCGGCAACAGAAAGGGCAACTGAAGGATCGATTCTCGCAATCTCCTCTACCACGAGAGCATACTCAACATAACCCAATCCGGCACCGCCGAATTTTTCAGGAACGAGTATTCCGAGAAAACCAAGTTCACCGAGCTGATGCATAATTTCGAGAGGAAATTTTTGTTCTTCATCGAATTCCATTACGCGGGGTTTAATTTGTTTCTCGGAAAATTCTCGGATTGTATTTTTAACTGAAAGCTGGTCCTCGTCGAATTCAATAAGAAAATTCGAAGCGTTTAATGATTCCGGCATAAGTATCCTTATTCATTAATTGATGATTTAAAATCATTGAAAAGCGATTCGGCTATTTGATACGGCGAAGTTTTGCCCTCAACTACTTTTGCAAGAGACGATTCCAGTCTTTCTGCCCGATGGTCCTTCCAAAGCTCTTCCTTGATCATCAACTCAACAATCTCTTTAATACGCACTTTGTAGTTAGCTTCTCTTTTTTCTTTTAGCAATCCTTTTGATTCCAAAAAGTTTTTGTGATTTTCAATTTCATCGGCTATTTCTTTTATGCCGGAATTTTCCGAGGCGACCGATTTCAAGATATTCGGAAGCCAGCTTGTTTCTGTATGATGCCGAAGCATCAAAATTGTTTTGAGAGCCGTCAGCGCACTGTCTGCACCGGGGCGATCGCTTTTATTAAGAACGAAGAAATCGGCAATCTCCATAAGCCCGGCTTTCATTGCCTGAATCGAATCGCCGCTTTCCGGTACAAGCACAACAATTGTAGTATCTGCGGCTTTTGCTACATCAAGTTCAGATTGTCCTACGCCGACAGTTTCAAAAATAATATAGTCGAAACCTGCCGCGTCGATAACATCCGCCGCGTCTATTGTTTTTTTACTAAGACCGCCAAGACTTCCTCGCGTGGCCATACTTCTAATAAATACCTCGGGATCCAATCCGATCTCGCTCATTCTTACACGGTCGCCAAGCAAAGCTCCGCCGGTAAAAGGACTGGTTGGATCGACCGCGATAATGCCAACCGATTTATTTTGATTACGGTAATACTTTGTTAACTGATTTGTAAGGGTCGATTTGCCCGCGCCGGGAGGTCCGGTTATGCCAATACGGTAAGCGGAACCAATTTTTGTATGAAGTTCCTTGAGCAATTCGGTGGAAATTGAGTTGCCGGATTCAATAATACTTATCGCCCGCGAGATTGCGCGTTTATCTTTGCCGAAAATTTTATCTATTAATATTTCTTTCTGCATTCAGAATTATTTATATAATCTGTTGCGATAAATATATTCTTTTACTTTCTCCGGTACAAGGTAGTCAATCGGTCGTCCCTCTTTTACCCGGTTTCTTATTTCAGTTGATGAAATATCAATTGTGGGCGTATCGATTATTACCGCCCGGTCGAAAAACTTATTATGTTCGGGAGGAGATACGTCGGTTTTTCGTTTCATCACTATTACTTTTGCCATCTCGAAAATTTTCTCCGGTGAACGCCATTTATCGAATACAACAAGATTATCAAAACCTATAATCAGCTCGATGCTTTGATACTTTTTTTTCAACTCTAAGAGCGTATCAACAGTATAAGAAATTTCGTCTCTCATAATTTCAAAGTCGGAATAATCGAAAAAAGGGTATTGCTCGATTGCAAGTTTCAGCATATTAATTCGATGAACAGCTTCCGTCGGTTTCTGGTCGGTCTTTAGAGGCGAAATATAATTCGGCACAAAGATAATTTTTTCAAGATTCTGGGATTCATAAACAAACGAAGTTGTAATCAAATGACCGAAATGGATCGGATCAAAAGAACCTCCGAAAATTCCGACAGACTTCATTTTCATTTCCTGATGTTTGATAATAGTATTCGAATGACATCCCGGTTTAACTCAATCTCTTTTTCATAAAATTGACGGCGAGAACCTTTGACTCGTCTCAGCTCATATTTGTTAAACGCGAGACGAATTGCGTTCCTACAATATACTTTGCGAACGTGTTCGTCTATCCACCCTCGCTTAAAACGCAAGCTTCCGTTTAGAATATTTATGTGTTCTAAAGGAATCAATCCGGAGCCGCACTCTTCCTGCAATTCTTGTGTAATTATTCGTCTTTCGTTACTAAGAGACAAATTAAATATAAATATGAAAAGTATGACGGACAAAATAATAAATAGAATGCCCAGTAAATAAGTTCCGGCAAACATAACCGAGGCGTTCCATGAAAAGTGAATTAGTATGGCCAAAAGAATTCCACCGACAGGAAATAATTTTCTAAAACTATTTTCGGAAAATTTTGAGAGTCCGAGCGATGCGCCGAATATTCCCGAAGCGATGCAGTGCATCACGGCGGAAAAAAGCGAGCGAATAATTACTATATATATCCAGGAAGTAATTGTATTGCCGAATGTGATAAAGTACAGAAAATTTTCGGTCATCCCAAAACCGAGACCAACTGCGCCGCCGTATACAAGCCCGTCGGTAATATTATCAAACCTTCGGGTTCGGATAGTAAAAAATAAAATTATTCCTTTCGCAAATTCCTCTGTCACGGGCGCAATCAAAACGGATTGGATAAGATAATTCAGTTGTGAATTATTTCCCGTGAGCGATAACAGAATTACAAGAGTCAGACTTCCGCCGATTCCCAAAAGCACAGCGCCGAAAGCTCCCCAGAGAAAATGAAAAAGAATCATTGAAAGCGGCTCGCGATCATACTTGTCCATCTTCCATAAAATGAAAAGATAGAGCAGCATTGGCAGCACCGCGGCGTACATCGAAATACTTATCGGCATCTATTTCTTGAATCTTTGTTTATAATTCAAAATCACAGAATTCTTGATTATAAAAGATTGGCTGTATATATTTTGACCCAATTTTTTTTCATGTTCTTCAAATGATAATAAAATATACAAATTTTTCCGACGGCATCCACGATTTTAGGTTAACGGAATCCGCTAAAAATCTGGAGTTGGAAGATAGGTTCTTTGGTAATGTTCTTGTTGATTGTAAAATGGATAAATCTCCTCACCAAATTGTATTAAGCTGCAATTTAATACTTCAGGCTAATTTGGTATGCGATAGGTGCGGAAAGGAATTTGAAAAGAATCTCACAAATCATTTTCAGATTAGTTACCTTTTCGGTAGAGATTCCGCGAAGAATGACGATTTTAATTTGAAGTTCTTATCTAAGGATCAGGACAAGATGAATATTCGCGACGATGTTTTTGAATATGCCGAACTTGCTCTTCCGATGAAAATTTTATGCTCGGATGAATGCAAGGGTATTTGTCCAATATGCGGCAAGAACTTGAATGAAGAAACATGTAATTGTAAAACAGAAATTGATAACGGTATTTGGGAACCGCTGAAGAAGCTTAAAGATAAATTGAACTGATCCTGATTCGAATATTGAAAAAGGATTTTGAGAAATTAACGATAATATAAATTCATAACTAATAAATAGGTTAAACAATGCCAAATCCGAAACGCAAGATGTCTAAGAGTAGAAGAGACAAACGCAGAACGCATTATAAGGCGACTGTCCCTTCCTTGAGCCGCTGTTCCAATTGCGGTGAAATAAAACTTAGCCATAGAGCTTGTCCTAACTGCGGTTACTATGCCGGCAGATCTATGTTCGTACCAGAATCATAACAACCTTCTTAGATGACAGAAAACAAGTTGGAAAAATGTGTCATTGCAGTTGATGCTATGGGGGGCGATTTTGCCCCCAAGCATGAAATCATTGGTGCATCCTTGGCTCTTAAGGAAAACAAGGATTTCAATTTAATTCTTGTAGGTGATAAAAATAAAATTTTGAAAGTTGCTCAAGAAGAAAATATCTCCATCGATGAGAAGATGATTTATCACACCACGCAGATTATTGAAATGTCTGATACTCCAACAACTTCTATTAAATCCAAACCAGATTCATCCATTGTTGTTGGAGCCAAGTTAGTTAAAGAGAAAAAAGCTCACGCATTTGTAAGCGGAGGAAATACCGGCGCAATGATGGCCGCCTCAATACTTATAATGGGAAGAATACC
>JAKAHQ010000143.1 GCA_021814855.1 Bacteroidota bacterium
GTCCGCGCGCAAAAATTTTATGCATGTTCGATAGAATTTCAAAGCCGATCTTCTGCGAGAATTCGGAGTTCTCATACATCGTTTTTATATAATTATTAATTTCGCTTTCGGTGTATTCGAATTTCAAAACCTTATTCAAAAAAGAATCCAGTTCCTTCACCGGCTTTAGAACCTTATCTTCATAATTGTCGAAGTTAAATTTAGATTCATTATTCAGCTCATCAAAAATAATCGCTTGCTTCAATTCATCCGGCCCTGGTCGTTTGGGAATTTCGGATTCAACCGGTTTCTTAACGGCAGTATCCGGTATAACCGCGGCGGGATTTTCGGCCCTCTTTGTCAAATCAACTTTTATAACTCCCAGTTCAAATTTTTGGAACAATGCGCGCGCTGTTTGAGGAGTAACAACATCCAAAACGCTGTTCAACTCTCTCACAAGGCCGTAACTGTGTTCTTTGAATTTTTCGGAAATTTTTGCAAAATCAATTTTCCCGCTTTCTATATAGTTCTGAAGCTCTCCCAGTTTTATTCCTAGTTTTGAAAGCTCGGTTATCTTCTTAAAATTTTTTACTTCTTCCGTTAAGTCGTTTGTAGAATTGAATCTTTCACGGATGATCGCGACGGTTTCAATTTTCTCCGAGCTCAAACGCAGATTATTGGCGGCGGCTACGATGCATTGTATTATATATTGTTTAGCCAGATCCAATGGTTTTTTATTCTATAGTAAGAGCAATTGTCAGTTAGAAAGTTGTTAATCGTAAAAATCCGTTGATTAAATGTAATGAATTTTAACGATTATTTTCATCACTCTTCTAACGGTTTGCAGGCACATTTGTTCTTTAGAAACTGAACTTTCCGTACCTCTTGACAGTTTAGACAATAAAACAGTCATGATCGGCTATCGATTTTCCAAGTTCATCCCTCCTTTAGGGAACAATAATATTTTCGAGCAGCTCTTAAATGTTTTTATGCAGTTATTGAATATTACCGCGGGAGATGTCGCAGAATCTCTAAGGATAATGAACGAGCTGGATAGAAAGTATAATATTTCCACAGACGATTACGGTATGGGAGATTTTATACAAGAGTTAAAAGATAAAGGATATGTAAAGGAAGAGGAAAATAATTCAGGCAATTTAATTATCACCGCAAAATCTGAACAGGAAATTAGAAGACGTTCTCTTGAAGAAATATTTTCTTCTCTTAAAAAATCCGGACGCGGAAATCATCAAACACCCTTTTCGGGAGAAGGTGATGAAAAAACCGCCGACCGGAGGGATTACCGGTTTGGGGACCAGCTCGATCAAATAGACATGACTTCTTCGATAAAGAATTCCCAAATCAAACACGGAATTGGTGATTTTAGATTGACTGAAGACGACCTTGAAGTAGAGGAGAAAGAATATAAAACTTCCACTTCTACCGTTTTAATGATCGACATTTCTCACTCGATGATTTTGTACGGCGAAGACCGGATTACCCCAGCAAAAAAAGTAGCGATGGCTCTGTCGGAACTGATTACAACTCAGTATCCCAAGGACACGCTTGATATAATAGTTTTTGGCAACGACGCATGGCCGATTGAAATAAAAGATTTGCCGTATCTGCAAGTGGGACCTTACCACACTAACACAGTCGCCGGAATTGATTTGGCAATGGACATTCTTCGCCGCAAAAAAAATAAGAACAAACAAATTTTTATGATTACGGACGGCAAGCCGACATGTCTAAAGATCGGCGTGCAATACTATAAAAATAGTTTTGGGCTCGATCGAAAAATTATCAACAAGACTTTGGACAAGGCGGCTCGCTGCAAGAAATTCGGAATTACGATTACAACATTTATGATTGCCCGCGATCCTTATCTCCAGCAGTTTGTAAGGGAATTCACAAAAGTTAATCAAGGCCGTGCATATTACAGCAGTTTATCCGGTCTCGGCGAATTTATATTCGAAGACTTCGTCCGCAATCGTAGAAAAACATTAAGATAAGCAGAAAGGAATCAATGATTAAATATTTCGATACAATAAAAACATTTGGTGAGTTAAAAAAGTCCGGTTATAAATCTTTATCCGTTAAAGACGAGATGAGAAAGAATTTGATAGACGTACTTTCAAAAGGGCAAAATGTTTTTGAAAATATTATTGGCTATGAAGATACTGTTATTCCAGATATACAAACGGCAATACTATCGCGGCACAATATAATATTGCTTGGACTGCGTGGGCAGGCAAAAACTAAAATTGCGAGAATGATGATAAACCTACTTGACGAATATATTCCGGTTATCGACGGTTCCGAACTAAATGATGATCCATTTCATCCGCTGTCGCGTTACGGTAAAGATAAAATTGCAGAACTTGGAGACGAGACGCCTCTTACGTGGCTCGGAAAGGATGAACGGTACACGGAGAAATTAGCTACGCCCGATGTTACTATAGCAGATCTTATCGGCGATGTCGATCCTATTAAAGCGGCATCGTTAAAACTTCCTTACTCCGACGAAAGAGTAATTCATTTCGGGTTGATTCCGCGCTCCCATCGCGGAATATTTGTCATTAATGAATTACCAGATCTTCAAGCAAGAATTCAAGTAGCGCTGTTTAATATTCTCCAGGAAAAAGATGTACAAATACGCGGATTCAAAGTTCGACTTCCTCTTGATGTACAATTCATTTTTACGGCTAATCCCGAAGACTATACCAATAGGGGATCAATCGTTACTCCTTTGAAAGACAGAATTGATTCTCAAATATTAACTCACTATCCCAAGTCGATCGCGGTGTCGAAAAAAATTACTGCCCAGGAAGCAAAACCGGCTAGCGAACAATTTGAGAAAGTGGATGTTCCAGAACTTTTAAAAGATTTAATTGAGCAGATTGCTTTCGAAGCTCGCGGCAGTGAGTTTGTGGATTCGAAAAGCGGCGTCTCTGCCCGTTTAACAATTTCAGCGTTGGAAAATGTAATCAGCTTTGCCGAAAGAAGAATTTTAATTAATAATGAATCACAAACAACCGCGCGGTTGACAGACCT
Organism: Bacteroidota bacterium; assembly: GCA_021814855.1. The sequence continues at coordinate 3,034 of JAKAHQ010000143.1, forward strand.
AATTGGAATCATTCCGTCAATTACCGGCAAGATAGAACTTGTTTACGAAGGCGAGCAGGAAGGTCCTGTTAAAGTTGCTAATATTCTAATCGGCAAAGGAATCAAATCTCTATTTATAAATTATTTCCCAAGTCCCGATAACCTGAAAAGAAAAAATCAAACTAATCCTTATTCGGCAATTACAAATTGGTTTGCTAAAGGCAATACTCTGGATTTAACAACAGTTCTCGATAACAAGGAATACAAGAAAAAATTACTCTCCGTTCCCGGCTTAAAGGACTTAGCCAATAAATTTGCAAGGACTACTAACGAGCGGGAGGAACTTTTATTTATGGAATTTGTACTGCACGGACTTTCCGAATTTTCAATGCTAAGTAAATTTCAAATTGAAGCCGGCGTACAATTTAAAGATATGATGAGCAGCATGCTGAATTCAATTGACAATATACAGATTGACGAAGAGGAATCTCTTCTTTGATGAAGATATGGCAAAGCAAAAATCTGTTTGAACATTTCCGGAAAAATTTAGAAGACGATACTGAACCAGGCAATTCCGATTAGCAATGTTATAAGTGTAATAATCAATCCGGCTTTTAAATATTCCCCGAACGAAAGATGAATATTTTGTTTCTTAGCCGATTCGGCAACAATAAGATTCGCTACCGATCCGATAAGCGTCAAATTGCCGGCAAAAGTAGTTGCCATACCTAAAACCAGCCAGGCTTGGTCTGCATTTATAAATTTTGGGATGATTGGCCTGAGCAGCAATACTGCCGGAACATTTGATACTATATTGCTCAGAACGGTTGACGACAATGCAAGCGAGGTTATGCTTTGAGTTAAATACGGTTCAAGTGTCCTTTCAAGGTGTATACCAAAACCGCTTGTATCTATGGATTTTGTTACTATAAAAAGCGCCGCAAAAAATACGAGCAAAGACCAATTGATTTCTTTGAAAACTCTTTCGGGTTTTAATCGCCTGGTTATCAATAAAATTACGGCTCCGCCAAGCGCAGCAATAGGAATTGTAACTCCGGCGAATAAAGCTGTTATCATTAGCAACGTTGCGGCAACGCTTTTTATAAGTAACGGCTTGAAAGTTTTAACTTCTTCCGTAGACACTTGTTCAAATGATCCCGAACTAAATTCCTTTTTATAAAATAGCGCCACAATAACGACGACGACAACCAGACCAAAGACGGCAGGAATAGTCTGGAAGAATGCGTACTTACTGAATGATATTCCGGAGCTTATACCAATAATCATATTCTGCGGATTGCCGATTATTGTAGCTGAAGAACCAATATTTGCCGCCGTTGCCAGAACAATTAAATACGGGATTGAATTTCTTCTCAGCGACCTTGTTAGAGAAATTACCAGTGGTGTAAATACAATTACTATTGTATCGTTAAGAAAGAACGCCGAAAGAATTCCAGCTGATAATGTAATAAGAATAAGAAGCTGTTTTGGAGTCTTTGCTATCATGATTATTCTAGAAGAAATAATTCTGAAGAATCCGCTAAGCTGCAGGTTTGCGTTAATAATCATCATTGCAAAAAGTAATACGATTGTGTTAAGATCGATGGCGGAATAAGCTTGCTCTACATTTATAGCTCCCAGAAATAAAAGTATCGTTGCTCCTGCAAGTGCAATTGTAGATCTGTTCATACGAAAAACGGGATAGCTGCCAACTGCTATCCCGTAAAGTGTAAACAAAATTATAAACAGAGTTATGTAATGAATTAAATCCATTGTTAATGCATTAAGAATTCAGATTGTAAAATTACGTTCTACTTTTGAGATTCTGTTCTCACTCTCCGTGCTTTGTTTTAAATCCTTTCTTCATCCATCCCCTGGCTAACAACAAGCTAACCGGACTAATAATAGCAATAAAACCATAGATGAACCACATTGTTTGTGTGTTCATTTCCGAAGGCGGAGTATTTGCCGGGCAATAATGCATTAAGAACCAACCAGAATAAAGACTGGTGATTACTTTAGTTAAAAACCACGGGAACTGTCCTATGCCCATGTAGATTCCGGTCATATTCTTTGGCGCAATTTCGGCGACCCATTGTAAAAATCTCGGCTGCCACATTGCCTCACCGATAGACATAATAATTAGGTAAGCAAACACCGTTAAAAGACTCGGTCCCAACGCAAGTATAAAAGTCGGGCTAGCCATAACAAATGTACCGATGATCATCATTTTGTAAGTATCTTTTTTCGAAGTAAGCGCGGTTACAACCGGAGTGAAAATAAAAATCAGTATGGGATTAAAGTTAGTAAAAAATTCGAAGTACTCGCTTACCGTGCCGGAAAATGCGCGTTTAAAATAAGCGGGTAAAGTCAGCCAATTATGTGCGAATAAAGTTTGAACCGGAATTAATATGAACACGAAGAATAGAAACCGAAAGTCCTTTAGCGGAAAATTCTTTAGATAAAATTTTGCTTTTTCTTTTAATGTCATTTCACCTAGTTCATTGCTTTCATTTCCGGAAGTAG
>JAKAHQ010000144.1 GCA_021814855.1 Bacteroidota bacterium
TATTTGCCGTTAACTTTTTCCGGGAATAATACGCCGTTGCGAATGTCTCCATCGGAAACAATTCCAAGAAAAGAAAAATTTTCAAAGTCTATAGTTTTAGCTAGTCCAAGTTGACATCCGGCATCCATATCCATTGCGAACATAATATAATATTCATTTTCAATCTTTGTGATGCGTGTATCATAGATGTGATAAATTTTTTCTTTGACGTTTTCAATTCCTTTAAAATCCACAATCTTATTGTCGACTTTAAATTTCACGCCGTCCAGGCTTTCCGCTTTTACTATGAAGGTTTCCCTTCCTCTGTTTTGAACGCGCAGCAGAAGAATATATTTACCGTTAAATTTTACAGCTCCGGGATTAAATACAGATGATACATCAACCGCCAGAGGCGGAATGCTTGGAATATTTTCCCTGGTTACAACGGGATTAATGTGGTTTCTTTTCAGCACCTAGTTCTCTTCAAATTTTTTCGACATCACAAGCGACTTTTACTTTTTTATTATCGTTATTCTTTTTGCCCATTACAACTTTCACTTTAACTACTTTCTTTCCGGAAGCAGGAATTATATTTCCCTCAATTTCTTCGCCATCGATGCAGACGCTTTTAACGCCGTGTTCAACATTATCAGGGTTCAGAACTTCAATCGAATATTTTGTTCCTCTGTAAATACGACTCACTTTAAAAGATTTCCATTCCGATGGTATAGCAGGATCGATAAGCAGCCCTTCGTAAGTTGGTCTTATGCCCAAGATATAATCGAAAGCAATTCTAAACATCCATGCCGCAGTACCGGTCTGCCAGGAGTGGCTTGCTTTGCCCGCGCCGGGATGTTCGTCGCTTGTTATGTACTGAGAATAAACGTAAGGTTCTGCCTCATAGATATCGGAATCCGTTCTGTTAGGCAGGAGCTTTTTAAAGTACTCATATGCTTGATTGCCTCTTCCCATAAGACATTCAGCCTGAATCAACCAGGTTGTTGGATGATTAAACACCGCCGCATTTTCTTTTTTACCCGCGACGCATCTTGTAATAAGACCAATGTTCGGATCAATCTCTCGGAAAGCAGGCGCACAAATTTTTGGACCATATTCGGAATCGAGATATTTTTTTGCGCTGTCTAACGATGTAAGCAGTCTCTTCCGATCCGGCAGTTCTGCAATAACCGGCCAGCTTTGAGTATTAATAAAAATTTTGCCGTACTCATTTTCTTTCGATCCGATTTTTCTATCGTGCCCTCCGAAAGCCCGGATGTACCATTCACCGTCCCAGCAATATTTATCAATACTATCGCTGATAGTATTTCTTAATTCTACGATTTCAGGAGAATCAATGTTTAAGGTACCAAGCAGTTCAATAAATTTATTGAGCATGGCAACGTAGAACATTGCGCCCCAAACGCTCTCGCCGCCGTCTTCGCCGCCGATGTAATCAAGTGTATCGTTCCAATCGCCTCTGCCGAAAACAGGAAGATTGTGCTTTGCCAAATTATTTTTTACGAATGTCACAATCGCATAAAGATGATCGAGGATTGTACCTTTTTCTTGATCGACAAAAGGCGCTTCTTGATCAAGAATTGAAAAATCTCCGGTCTCTTTGATATATTCCGTAACAGCGAGTATGAACCAAAGCGGATCGTCGCAGTGTTTTGTTAACTCTCCGTCTCCCTCGTTATAAAAATGGTGGTATGCCCGTCCGTCTGTAAACATCTGGCGAGCCAAAAACATTATACGTTCGTATGCTTTTTGCGGCTGGGAAATTGTAACTGCAATTACATCTTGCGATGTATCTCTGAATCCAAAGCCGCGGCTTATACCCCAATAATAAAAGCTTGCAACTCTTCCTACATCGAAAGCAACTTTTGCCTGGTATTGAATCCAATAATTCATAAAAGTGTTTGCAACATCATCGGGCGTTTCCGTTGACGCATGGTACAAAAAATTATTCCAGTAAGCTTTTACATCTATGAGAGATTTTTCAACAGTATCTAAATCATTAAATTTAAGAGGAACAATTTTTTTCTCCGATTCAAATTCTTCTTTAGGGATAACACCTAATGAAAAAATTACATCTTTGGATTCTCCGGGTTCCAGATCTATATTAATCTGGAGAGCCCCGACTGCGTTGCCAAAATCCGTATCCTTGCCGGTTAAACTATTCTTCTCAATCGCCTCGGGATTATTTTCGTTTCTATAACGCCCGATGAATCTTTCCCTCAGCGTTTCATAATTGCTTACTTTATGATTAACCGTAAAGTAAGCCCATTGGTCCCACTCTTGGTTTTCCTGCTGCTGTGTTCCTTTTGAATTAGTTACCCAGTAAGTTTTGGTTGCAAAGAGAGTATTTGTTTCTTTATCAAAATATACCCTGTTAAAATGCTGATCGTCGCACTGGTTTATCAAATCGATCAATCCGTGTCCAAGCGCAAATTCTATGTAACCGAAAACCGATAACCTACGTTTTCTTCCGGAAGTATTTTTAATTGTCGCTTTCCAAATTTCTCTAGGTTCTTCTCGGGGAACAAAATAAGTAACGGATGATTTTATATCATCAATTTCAGATTCAATAGAAGTGTAGCCGAAGCCGTGGGTAACTTTATATGCGTCAGGATTCTTACCTACCGGCTGCCATGAAAGACTCCATAGTTCCGAACTTTCGATATCTTTTAGGTAAATGTATTTCCCCGGGCGATCTGGAGGCACATCGTTTATTCTGTATCGAGTAATTCTTCCGTGCAGCGGATTTTTAAAGTAACTAATACCCCCGCCGTTATTGGATATTGTTGCAAAATAATTATCGTTATATAAATAATTGATCCATGGGGTCGGAGTGTTTACACGCGTAATAATATACTCTTTACCATCTTCCGAAAAATTTCCGTAATTCATAAATCTTCTCCACAAAAGATTACCACTTTTATTCCATCATATCAGTCGTTACAATCGCTGCCGGGTACTTCAGCGATGAAATAAATTTTTAAGCTGTTCGGTTAAACAATAACCATTGGAAACAAAAATCCGCACTAACTCAATGTTTATTTTATTTTGAAATTAACTAACACAAAAATTAAAGTTTATCCTACAAATAGCAAATAAATAATTGATAAATTCATTCATTCTTATGCATATTTAGGACAAATAGCGAGAAAGTTTATTTCTTGGTAAAATTATCAGATGTGGCATTACTCATCGGAGACGAACCCAAACTATCAGAGAAATTATTTCTATACACAAAGCAAGAAGGGTTTTATACCGAAATAGGAAGCCGGAAGAAATCTTCGAGAATTAAAGAACCTGCCCCAACAGCTACCGAATAGTGATGATACCTATCCACTATTATATTAAGTGCATTATTAGAAATCGAAATAACTTTCATTTCAATTTCTTTTTTCACCGCATCGATAATTATATCCTCCAATTCCGAAATGACTCCAGTTATAATGAGCGTATCCGGATTTAACAAAGCAACGGCCGGCGCTATTGTCTGCCCGACAATATTTCCTATAATTGAAAAAGCAAGTTTTGCTATTTCATCGCCGTTCTTAGCTGCATCCAGAAGTATATCAATATCAATTGTTTCTAACGATGAAACGTAATTTTGAAGTATATGGCCTTCGGCAAATCTGCTTCGTATGGTAGATAATATTTCTTTCAAAGAAGGAAGGTGCGGATAAAGTTCACCGGCGCAATAAGAGGCACCTCTGTAAAGTTCGCCGTTGATGACTATTCCAATGCCAAGACCGCTTACATTCTTATCTATCTCCACAAGGATGGTGAGATAATTTTTTTTAGTCTTATCGTTGCCGTTCCATTTAAGACCAACTGCTGCAGCGTTGGCATTGTTCTCAATCATAACAGGAATATTAAGGTCGCTAAGTTTTTCAAGAAGCGGGAAATTCATTTCGGGAATAACGCTCGACATTGCAACAATGCCTTTCTGGCAATCCACTATTCCAGCGAAGGCGACGCCAAGCCCTAAAATTTTATCTCGATCAATTTTATTTCTAACGATTATTTCGTTGACTACGTTTATTATGTTTGCCGCTAATTCATCTACCGTCCTGCCGGTTTCAATCTTCAAAATTTTCTTGGCAATTATGCTTCCGCTGAAATCCAGAATTACATAGGTCATTTCACCTACTTCAATATCCAGCCCAACAACATAGGCGGCTTCCTTATTCAGCGCCCAGATGTAAGGTTTCTTTCCCCCTTTATTTGTCGATTCGCCTTTGCCGTAGAACGATACGAAGGATTTTGCAGAAAGCTCTTTTAAAATATTAAACACCGTCGAGGGCCGCATGCCGGTTATTTTAACTAACTCGGAGCTTGAAATAATTTCGTGTTCTTGGATTAATCTTAATACCAGCTGTTCATTAATATCCTTAACTACCCTGGCATGAAATGAAAATAATTTCCTTTCGTCCATTCTAAATTTTTATCCTACAATATTATAAATTCAATTATAAACAAGATTTTTCTTTTATTCGACTGTTATTTCATCCGTAAACAACCAGGCCTTACCACCGGCGGCAACATGCCATGACGGGCATACTCCAACATTTTTTGCAAAGACTCTAACGTACCTCGCCTCGGTATCTGTCATTTTTTTATCGAAGCTTTTTATTCCGTCGCCGCTGTTTTTTTCGTCTGGAATATTTTGCGCTTCATATACCTTTGTAAAATTTTTACCGTCTGTAGAAACGTAGTATTCAATGGAAGCCGGATAGAAAATCCAGGATCCTGTGTTTTGTAAAAACGAAGCGCCGATCAAGGACACTTTTTGAATTTTACCGAGGTCGATCACTGCGTCCAAGTCGTTGCCTTCGTATCCCTGCCATGCGTCCGTATGAAAATTATCCGTGCCCTTAATTCCGTCGATTAAGCCGAACGCGCCTCCGCCGGTATAATTTTGATTGTATTTTGTGTTCAACTTAATGGTGCGCCCGTCCGCAATTTTATTGAAACTCGCGGAAATTACTTTGCTGTAAATGCCGTCTTTAAAACAGACTGCTTTTACCGTTGTTGTGGAATTAATTTTTATTGGTTCATGATAAACCTGTTTGCTTTGTAGTGGATCCGTTCCATCGGTGGAGAAGTAAATAACGTCTTTAGTATCTACCGATGAAATCGCGACAGTTATCGGTTCTCTAAAAACTCTTTCACCGGAGGTAACATATGGAACCGCAACAAACGGGATATTGATTGACGAAGTGGGTCTTGCTTTAACATCGCTGCCCCAGTTACTTGGATGCGGTCCCATCTCAAACACAAGTGTGCCGCCTTTCAAAATATCAGAATGCTTTATATAAGAATATGGATATTTCTTTCCGTTGAGTGTAACCGATTGGATGTAAAAATTTTTGTCCGACAAATTTTTGGCAACTACGGTAAAATTTTTCTTCCCGCTTGTATGAAGGGTTACTTTATCGAAAAGCGGCGTACCAAAAATATAATTATTGTCTCCCGGACATACGGGATAAAATCCAACCGCGCTCAATACATACCACGCGGACATTTGGCCGCAGTCGTCATTTCC
>JAKAHQ010000145.1 GCA_021814855.1 Bacteroidota bacterium
ATTGATTCCATTGCTGCCAGATGCCGGAGATTCCGGATGCGAGAAGCGCGTACAAAGAATCGGCATTCGGATTTTTTGCAGGCGGCAAAAATTGAGAACTGTAAAGCGAATCGCTCGATGGCCACTTTCCGCCACCGCCGTAATAATAGTCTCCTCTTAAACCGATATTGGCAACAATTTCACCGTACGTAATTTGATCCTGAAGATAAAAACCTGTCTGGCTGGGAGTTCTATCGTAATTGAATTCGTACGTATTGTAAGCGTTGTTATTCCATTTCTCCCAGTAATCATGCTTAAGATGAATATAATTATATTCTATGCCGCCCTTAACGTAATTGTGTTCTCCAATCTGTGAAGCGATTTCCAATTTTGCGGCGAGTTGCTCAACTTTCGAATTATCGTAAAGGTCGCCTTCTTTGCCTCTGAATCTTTGGTTCGTACCAAAAACATTATCCATGCTGGCCCATTTGTATCCGTCAACAGAATGAGTCGGCGCGAACTGAAGTTTTCCGTACGGCATTTGATCAACATCGAAAGGACCGAAACTTGTAACATAAGATGTGTCCCTGTTGTCGCCGGTCGGCGTATGATCTTTAATTGTTAAGTAGCTTAAAGTAAACTGCCAAAAAGTTGTAGGACTTAATACGTGGTTAATCGAAATACCGTTCATTAAAGTGGTCTGGTCGAGCAAAGGATAAAAAGTAGGATCGTACCAGTATGCGCGGTCCGGTGTTGGATTAGTACTTTCATTACTCTGATAAATATATTTTATATTGTCCGCCGGCATAAATCCGCCTGCATTGCTTGCATCTGGCGCATCGCCGAATGCCGGCCTAACCGGACTAATACCCAACTGGCGTTTCCATAAAATATTATAGGTGATGGAAAGATTCGGAATCGGATTCGATTTAATAGTGCCAAGCGTTGTATAAACTTTTTGACTTGCAAGAGTAACCGGCATTACGTAATGCTGTTCAATTGAATTGTTCGAAATGTAAAAAGTTGCGTCTCCCAGTTCCTTGCTGAAAAACGGAATCGGTCCGCCAAAGCCGGCATCAATATTAAAGTCCGATCCGGTCTCAACCCTTGCATGATCTGCAAATAATTTTTTCTGGTCGTCGGATACAGGGTGATAACCGATTTGTGCTTTTAACTCCGGCGACAAATTATCAATTGCCTGGTAATCTGGTACGGTAGTAAACATCCAGTTTGCAAGCAGGAACATATCGAACGGAGTAGCCGGCGCGGCGGCGTGCGTCTTATTATAATTGTTGGCAGCGTTAATCCATCCGCCGAATGATGACGAAGAATTAAACGCGACATTCGGATTAAGATAAGAATTGAGATACGAATTGTACGGACTGAAAAACGAATCGCCGAATCTTCTTAGATGATCGTTATCCTTCGAAACATTTATCGTTCCGTGGTAACCATCCTTTGTACCGCTCTTAGTTGTAATGTTAATTAAGCCTGATCTGAAGTTTCCGTACTCTGCATTGTAACCGCCGGAAAGTAAAGAAACCTGATCGATAGCGCTTAACGGTACGGTTGTTTCTGCATTGCCGACCGCAGCATTATTATAAGATAATCCGTTAACCATAGCGCCGGTTTGATCCGAGCTTCCGCCGCGAATTGTTAGATAACCGTTTGTTGTTGATACTCCCGGAAGCTTTTCCAAAAACGCGTTGATCTGTCTAACTCCTGTTGCTTCCTGAAGCTGGGTGGATGTAACAACCATTTGTGTATTTGAAACTTCTTTGTGCAGTTCATCCTTCTTGGCCGAAACAACCACCTCCTCACCTTGAATTGTTGTCGGGTCGAGCGATATATCTAATGAAGTAACACGATCCGCCGATACCATTATGTTTTTTAACAGCTGGGTTTTATAACCCAACATCGAAACAGTAAGATCATAAGTACCAACCGGAACGTTCACAATAAAAAATTTACCGTCAAGATCTGTCGATGCGCCAAGATAAGTCCCCTTAACAACTACAGATGTACCGATTAAAGGTTCTTGAGTTTGAGAGTCTTTCACAGTTCCGACAATTCTGCTTCTTGTTTGAGCAGTTGATATTCCAGAAAACATATAGAAAAAAACAATCAGCAAGATGCAGACTCTTTTTAGGAAGTAAAATCCTTTTTGCATCTTAATCTCCTCTTTAGTAATAAAATGAAAACTTGTTAAATAGATAATTGATTTAAGTTATTGCAAAAATTTATTTGAGTAAAACCAATTTTATGCTTTTCATTAACCCGTTATACGTTATGGAAAAAATGTATACACCGGATGCGGCATTTTTGCCGCTGTTGTCTTTCGAATTCCATCTTACATTATGCGTACCGGCATTCATATAACCTGAATATAACTCTCTAACTTCTTTTCCAATAGAATCGAAAATTTTTATTCTCACATTTCCGCCGTGCGGAATTGAATATTGAATTGTAGTAGCAGGGTTAAACGGGTTGGGAAAATTAGCCGAGATCAGAAAATCATCCGGAACGGCAGTTTCATTTCTAACTGACGAAATAATACTATTGCTTACAAGGCCGTTCAAATAAACTTCGAGCATTGTGTATCCCGACGAATCCAAATTATTTCTATCCGCAGGGTTATTCGGATCGAGGCCGTGCGCAACTTCCCAATCGTCCGGCATGCCATCGTGGTCGGAATCGACGGGTGGTGTTGTTGAATTTAAAACCGGCCAGCCCCCTACTTGACTTTGAGAATCAATTATTCCGTATACTTTGGATGTATCCATGTTTTGTTCAAGCGGGTATCCTTTACCGCCGTAAGTCACGGTTCCGGTCCTCGTTTCATTTATAATCCTGGAATCAATTGTATCACGTTTAGGATAATTATCGCCGACAAATTGCAAAACCGAATTGTACGCATCTTGGGGAGTTTGTTCTGTAAGCGGCGCAATTGGAAACGGGGTTGTTACTTTTATTTGAGTCTTCTGGGCATCGCTCACTCCCTGTACTCCCAAGCCCCAGTTATCTGCCGTTGTCTCAAGGGATCCATCCACATAATTATCCGCGACATAAAATTTACCTAAGCCGGAATTTGTTCCGCTGTCTATTGTTGGATTTAATATTCTGTTGCGAACAGAAGATTTTGTTGCCGGACCCGGTTTGTAATAATTAAGACGAACATTTTGACTTCCGAGCTCGCCGCCATAAACGCTGTTGAAACCCCAGTTATAAATTACATTGTTTACAAGGTCAACAACTTCGGTTGATGCGGTTGACTGATGATAACGCGCACCGCAGAAGCGGGGGTTCCGGCTGGAATTGTGCGCCAAAAGATTATGATGAAACGTAGCGCCCATCCCACCCCATATTCCTCCGTAGCCGTGGTTTCCTTTTGAATGATATGAACGATAAAGACTTTCGCTGATAATGCACCACTGCATTGTGAAATTATTATTATCGTAGAAGCTCGCGGCTTCATCAATTGACCAGCTGAAGGAACAATGATCAATAATTATATTGCTGTAGGTTCCCATACCATGCGCAGCATCGTCTTCTACATGAAGCGGTAAACCGAGAGAATTAAGCTTCGGTTTGCCGGAGGAATCACGAACAATTGTTGTATCACCCAACCGGCTGCGTATGAACCTAATAATAACGTTATTTGCCTGAACAGAAAGTGTGTAGTTGCTTAAACAAATTCCATCGCCAGGAGCAGTTTGACCGGCTATTGTTACATCACCTTTACTTATCTTTAAATAATCCTTCAACGGTATATTACCGGAGACTTTAAAAACAATTGTTCTTTTACCGGATTGATTAACGGCCCATCTTAAACTGCCTATGCTTCCGTCGTCTTTAAGATTTGTAACTTCATATACGGCGCCGCCGCGGCCGCCGGTTGTATAACGTCCGTATCCTTCCGCGCCGGGAAAGGCAACCAATTGCGCCTTAGTAGTTGTTGATGAAAAAATACCGATTGCTACGCCAATCAATAAATAAAAAAATGTTCTGTTAAATTTTATTTGCATTTCGTTTCTGTTTTTGATGATATGTAAATTCATATTCCCAGTTGAAAAATTTTAACGGTTACACCACTTTCATGCTAAGCGTACCATCGCCTAAAATTTCCATCCTGTTAATAAAATTCCGGATGAAAACAACGCCGAACAATTATACATAACTCTCGATGCAACTTGATAAATTTGGGAAAGAATTTATTATTCGGTTGGTACATAAAATATTTACAAAAAATAAAATTTGTTAAAATATCCGCATGGAATAAATCTTTTATAAAGTATTAATAATAGAGGCACTCTTTCTTAAACAGCAAATCATTAAGAAAGAGCGCTCTCTAAATCAAGGTTGAATCGGGAAAAAACCTTTTTGGAATATTACTTAATCAGCAGCATTTTTCTCGTCATGCTTTGTTCGCCGCTAATCAAGCGGTAAATATACATACCGGAAGGCAGGTTGGTTGCGTTAAATGTAACACTGTAATTACCTGCATTTTTGTAGTCGTTAACCAAAGTTGTTATTTCTTGACCAATAATATTATAGACGGTTAGTTTAGTCATGCCTGCTTTATTCAAGGAATAAGAAATATTAGTCGAAGGGTTAAACGGATTTGGATAATTCTGGGCCAATGAAAATTCAGTTGGTATTTGATCAACAGATTCAACTGAAGTCGCAGGCGTTGTCGTTCCGGAAATTGAAACGTTTTGCATCAGAAAATATTTTGAATTTGACGCCGAAGAACTTTTGTACCAGGGATAAATCCTAAATCGAAATTTCTCGCCGTTCTTAACTGTGAAGTTTACACCGTAGGCGTAAGCCGTATCCATTGGATTAGAGGTGTAATAGCTGAATTGTTTTAACATAAAAATGCTGGTGTTAAGCTGCTGGAGTGTTGCAAATGCAGTATCAGTACCGCCAAAATAAACGTTGGCTCTCATGTTATTGGTACCCATACCGCCAATCCATCCCTTAACACTGTCTACAGTAAGATCATAACCGGCTTTAGGGGAAACAACGAACTCAACATATAAACTGTCTATCTGGTCGTCGGTATTATTTAAAGGCCAGCTGTATTGTTTACCGCTTGCATCTTTTCCTAAATACCACTGAGATTGATTTGGACCGAGCGGACCAGGCAATACCGATGAAGTATTGTAAGTCTTCACGGTTAATCCGCCAAATCCCAAGACGGAATCTGCATCAACATTGCCGGTGATAGTAGCTTGTCTATCGCCAACTAACTGCCAATTAACAACGGCGCTGGTTTGCGCAAACAGGTTTGCCGTTCCTAGAAAAAGGGTTACCACTAGGATAAAAATAGTATGTGTTTTTTTCATTGTGTGCCTCATTTTTGTTAAACAGATTATTACATGGAATTATCATTATTGAAATAAATTTTAACATTCCCTACTCTATGCCGCATTCCACATTTAATTTTATGGAATAAAATACCGACATTACTGCTAAACTTAATTGATAACTTTATCGGTTACTAAGGTTACAAAAAAATATTCTCTTGTCAAGTCATATTTTAATGGAATAC
>JAKAHQ010000146.1 GCA_021814855.1 Bacteroidota bacterium
TTCCGCCGGAAGACTTCCAGATATAATTCAGCTCCTGATTTTCTTTGTCAACCGCGGTGCAGAAAACATTTGTGGAATCATTTTGTGTAACCGTGTCTTTAACACTTGCCAAACTTTTGATCCTCGGAGAATAATTTTGAACAGCCATTCCGTTCAAGTAATCGATGATAATATTGTTTGCCCGTGTTTTATCGCGGTCATAAGTTAACGAGCTTCCGGCGGGAATCAACACTGCAATGATTGCTTGGTCTGCCGGAATTGAAATTGAAGTATTGCCCTGAACACTTTGAGCAATTATCGAATGCGAGACTGCATCATAAATATCTTTGGCCCCGGAACCGACATCGATGTTTACGGTTTTTTCAACATCGTAAGGATTGAACATCAAAAAACTCGGGTAAGAGGATTTTCGGAAGTAATCCGTTTTGAGAAGATCAAGTTTAAGAATCATCGGAACATTTGTTGTATCTATGATGGCGCCAAGTATGCCTACATGCGATGAGCCGTACAATCCCAAATTCGTTGCGGACCAGCCGCCGCCTACTGCATCTCCGGTTCCTTTAATCCAACCGTTCGCGGTTTTCAGCAATGCTTCGTAGGCAATTACGGAATTAGGATCGTATTGATTTGCCCAGGCCCATCCGTCCTGATCTTTTTTTGCCAAAAAGTTTGGATAGAACAGCCTGGCAGAATTAGCCGCGTTTAAAACCCACTTGCCTATTGCCCGGGCAAATCTTGAATCGTATCTAACCATCGGCACCAACGCGCCGATTTGCTCAAACGTATTCATGGCAAAAGCGTAATTCCTTGGTTCGAGTTCGCCGATAAGACCGTCTGCATCCCAAACGCCAAATTTTCCTATTATAGCTCCCCAGCTTCGCAAAGAACTAAAATCGAAACACCAGCTCACCATCTTTTCTATATTGTAAGATGTTCCGAGTTCGGCGTTCATTCTTGCCGCAAGATATACTCCATACGGAAGTTGAATTTCATAAGAAGGATTTGATGTTAACGAGTTTAAATATTCCATTGCCAGCTCGGAACCAATGCGGTATTTCTGCTGACCTGTAACGAGGTAAGCATTATATAAAATCCAAGCGATTGCGCCGGATGCTTCCGGCTCCGGAACACCTTGAGCATTCGGGGTCATGGAAGAAAAACTCCACGCTCTAAAATTCATCGAAGGAATTTGCCATGGAGTAGTTTTGCCGCCCATGGCGTTAACTGCCTGCAACCATCTATCCGCTACCGAAACGAATTGATTATCAAACTCAGGCGTTGAAGTGTACAGACTATATAATTGATAGAAGAAAACATTCGGCATTGTCTCGTACCACCAATCGTCGCCGCTACTTGTAACCGGGCGGTTTAGATAAATACTCTCTTCAGGTCGCTTGTTAAAATATTCCCGAGATTCCAAAACATAATTTCTTCCGTTTTGATTGCTCTTATCTATACCGATGAGACTGGCGCCAACGAGCGCAGGAATAATATTTATTGCTTCTCCGTCTCCTGTTCTTTCCGTCCCTACATAAGAATTCAAACCAAAACTTTTTTGTGAAGGGTAATTAACCGGAGCGTTGATATCAAAAATTAACGGAAGGTATTGGCCAATAAGCGATGAATTAAACGCCAAAGAATCGTAACCGGCGGCAACTTTTTTCCAATCCCGCATAAAGTACGTTGAAGGAGTGTTGGGCATTTTTTCAATAGTGCCAATATTTATTTGCTGGGCTTTCATGTTCAATCCGTTTACCAAGACTAAGACCGGCAAGTAGTAAAATATCTTTTTAAAGTTTTCAATATTTAAAACCCGGCTATTCATTTAAATAATCATTCAATGAATACAATTTTATCTCATCGGCTTTAATTCTTTCTGATCCCTTGCCGTTAATCTTAATTAAAATTCTTTCGTTCGGCATAAGACAAAATCCTCTTTCGGAAAAAGTAAGTTTAGGATGATAAGGATCTAAAAATAAAGCCGGTTTGCGCGAGGTAACTTCCAGAAAATGTTCGTTACGCTTTACAATAATTTTCTTATTTATTTGCAGCGCCGGGAGCGATGTATGTTTCCATTGGAACGGATAAAAAATATTCTTGTGTATTGCTTCTTTAGCTTCGTTGAATACCTGCGTCACATAAATTGAATTTCCATCCTCGACGTGAAATTGATGCATGATCTCGGACGAGTTGGACTCGGCGACAAGTTTAAATGTTTTACTGTATAATTCCTTTCCGGTATGCAAATGAAATTGCTTTACCGACAACCGTCCTTTGAAAATATTTTGACTTTGATTAATGAATTTCAGGTCGACGGTTTTTTCATTCCTAACAAATACGGCTATGCTGGATGCAAATGTATTCTTAACAAAATGATAAGCGATTTTCGGAATGAGATTCGAATCTATCAGCGCCCAACTTGTAACCGGCCAGCAGTCGTTGATCTGCCAGATAATTGATCCGTTGGTTTCGGGAAAATTTGCTCGCCAGTGTTCCACGCATGTTTTTAATGCCAGACCCTGGTTTAGTTGCCCAAGGTAGATAAAATCTTCCCACCGGCTTTTAACCGGCAAATGCGAAGCCATGAATCTGAAAATTCTTTCCGTACCGTTAATCTGTTTGTTATGATGCTCAAATATTCGATCGTGTGTTTTTCTATTCTTGGGCGGAATTGCCTTGTTCAGCGTCGAAATATTTGCTGGCCCCTGGAAACCAAATTCAGTAACAAACAAGCTGTGATCGTTAACTACGGCATCGTAATCAATCCAGCGGCTCCATATATCCCATTGATGATTATTCCCGCTGCCTTGACGATTGGGGTCTTCGTCTTCTCCAAAGGGCGAGGACGGCCAATACGGACGACGTCGATCCAGCTTTTCCATTAAGGAAGGAAGAAGCTCGTGATAAATTTTATATCCCGGCATTTCCTCGTAAGATATTTTTTGTTCTTGATGCCAGATCCATTCATTCTCGTTATTGCCGCACCAAATTGCCAGACATGCGTGATGACGTAATCGGGTAACGTTATCTTCTACTTCCGCTTTTACATTCTCAACAAATTGATGGTGTTCCGGATACGAGCCGCACGCGAACATAAAATCCTGCCAGACAAGAAGTCCCATCTCGTCGCACAGATCATAAAAATAATCCGCTTCATAAACTCCCCCGCCCCATACTCTTACCATATTAACATTAGCTTCTTTAGCGGCGTTTAGAAGATGGTAATATTTTTCTTTTGTCATCCGCGGCAGAAACGAATCGGCGGGAATCCAGTTTACTCCTCTTATAAAAAGAGGTTTCCCGTTCACAACAAACCGGAATGTATCTTTTTCGTTATTGCGAAGTTCGAGTTGGATTTTTCTAACGCCTACCCGCTTATCTTTAAAATCGATTACCGAACCGTTGTTCGAAATTATTTCGGCGCGCAGGTTGTATAGAGATTGTTTTCCTTCGCCGTTCGGATTCCATAATTGCGGGTCATGAAGAACAATATTTAAACTGGTTTCAGGTTTATCGGGTTTTAGTATTTCTTTAACGATTTGTAAATCACCTTTTCCGAGAACGACAATTATTTTTGATACCTCGTTTAAATTACCTCTCACGCAAATTCCGATTTCAACTTCGGCTCTTTGTTTATCCGCATCGAGCGTGTTAAAAGTCAGCTCGCTTAATTCTACAGATGTTGCCTGTTCGAGATAAACTGGTTTCCAAATTCCCGAAGTTGGAAACGACGGTCCCCAGTCCCAGCCAAATGAATATTGGGCTTTTCTTAAATATACTCTCTCGGAATTTAACGCGACTTGAAGCTTGCCGAACTTTTCCTCCAATGATCTTGCTTCATTCAAGGGCGAATGAATCAATATTGAAAGAACATTATTCTTTGGATTAACAATGTCGGTAACATCGAAAGAATAACTTCTGAACATATTATCTGTATCCGCCAGTTTAATATTGTTCAGGAAAATGTCGGCAACGGTATCGATGCCTTCGAACACCAGGTTAATCGGTTTGGAAAAATCGTATGAACCCGGTAGATTAAATTTTGTTTCGTATATCCAATCGCTTTCAGCAATCCAGCCAAGATTAAGTTCGTTATCCGAGTAAAATGGTTCATCAATCAATTTATTGTTTAACAAATCAGTATGAACCGTTCCGGGCACCGAGGCATAGTCCCACTTTTTTATATGTTTTATTATTTCCGCAGGAATTTTCGAATTGCCGGAATGGTCCGACAGTTTGAACTTCCAATCTTTATCTAAATATATTTTCAATGCTGCATCCTAAGTTTTATTCATCAAAAAAATATTTTAACTAACTCCGAACTATTTGTGTTGTGGACAAACTTGAAAGTAATATTAAATCCTCCGTCTTTTCGAACAGATTTGAACCCGGTTATCTTTTCGCCGCCGGCTATGATTGATTTGGGAACGGCAGCGGCAAAAATTGCTGTTGTATTCTTATGACCGGTAAACGCTTTTACTTCCAAACTCAGTTCTTTATTCCTATATTCTGCTTTATCCAATATAGCAGCGGTAGATAAAAGATGCGGTTGATTTGCAGCTCCATTTTTCAGCTCGATTTTTTTTATGCCGGTCAAGCTCTGCGGTACCACCATGCTTGGGAAAATTTTCCCGCCGTATAGGAAAGAATAATTTCCGCTGTTTAAATTATCAATACAAACTTTGAGATTCGAATTATTAATTGCGCAATTGAATACGGCAGACTTTTGCTCTTTTGGCAAAAACGGATTCAGCTGAAGATTCCAATCGTTCTCGTTAAGAAGAAAAATATTATACAAATCATAAAGGTACCAGCCCGCAGCCCAAAGGAATTGCGGCTTATCTACTGTACCGTAAACATTTTTATCCTTGGAGTTACCGTTCCTAACTTCGTACATTGCCGGCTGTCCGTTCGGTCCGTTCATAATTCCTTTGACGGTCATGGTTCTCCGTACAAAATCAATCGCTTCTTGTTTTCTATTTAACTTTGAAAGTGCCAAGGCGTACCAAGCGTTTGCATGAGGCCAAACTCCGCCGTTGATATAATAGTAAGGATCGCCTGCTTCGTTGCCGTTGAAATTCCAGAACTCAAGAAGCTTGTTAAAATCCATCGGCCATACCGTATAAACGCCTACATTTTTATCGAGCAATTTTTCGTCAACAGTCTTTATTAATTTCTTGGTCCGAGCAGAATCTATAAGACCGTAGTGAGCGGCAAGCAGCGAGCCCATATAGAAATGTTCGTCCCGCTTTCCGTCTTCATAAAAATTCATCAAGTAGTTTACATCGTCAGCCCATAATTTTTTGTTTAGACCCTCATCCAGTTTATCCGCAAGTTCTTCATTATTCTTCAGATGATCTAAATTCCGGTTGAGCATAGCCGAGATATAATTAAACGATCGCAAAGTTTTTACAGCAAGTATCGTCATATAAGCCCGCGGTCCGTATTTTCTTCCTATATCCCACCAGTCTGGACGGTATGACCTAATTAAATCGTCTTTATCTTTATTCTTTAATCCCGTCTC
>JAKAHQ010000147.1 GCA_021814855.1 Bacteroidota bacterium
GCTTCTTTCCGGAACAGAAGCGGTGTTCATGAAAAAAGCAATGGCTTATTCCTCTCCGCTTTTCTCAATGGCAATGTGGTGTTATATGGGATTTATAATTTCCGGCTTGGTTGTTTTTTTTGCTTATAGCAAACAACTGGCTGACGAATATAAAGTCGTAAGCAAAATAAAATTGAATTATGTATCTTTATTCATCACAACCGGACTGATGCAGTATTCAACATTTTTAATTTTCGACCGCATGCAGGTAAGCTACGCGCTGGCGCTTTTCCAGACTTCAATATTGCTCAGTGTATTCTTTGGCTATAAGTTCTTTAACGAAAAAAATATTAAGAAAAGATTAATCGGCTCATTCTTTATGATAGCCGGATCGGTGATAATAATTATTTTCGGAAAATAAATTTTGGAGATGAATATGTACTACATTTTATTTTATAAAACTGCCGATAACTACATTGAAAAACGAAAATCCTTCAGGGAACTTCATCTTGCTTACGCTACAAAAGCACTTGAGCGAGGCGAGTTAATTCTTGCCGGTGCGTTAGCTGATCCCGCAGACGGTGCGATATTAGTTTTCAAAGGCGAGTCGCCAAAAGCTGCGGAAGATTTTGCGAAGAACGATCCTTATGTTTTAAATGGTGTTATAGTTGAGTGGAATGTTCGTCTCTGGAATGTTGCAATCGGCGGTTAAGCACTAAATGCTGAATGGGACAAAAGAAGGAAAAGTTGTTTGGTTAAACTGAGCACATATTCCCTTATATCTCCTTGCGGAATGAACTGCGGTGCATGTCTTGCATATTTAAGAACTAAAAACAAATGCCCGGGCTGCCGCAAAATTGTAAACGATGCTTCCGTTTCTCGTTCGAGATGCAAAATTAAAAATTGCGAACAGTTGCAGAACAACAATTCCAAGTTCTGCTTTGACTGTGATGAATACCCGTGCAAACGATTGAAGAGTCTTGACAACCGCTATCGAACAAAATATCATATGAGCATGATAGAGAATCTTAATAATATAAAACACTTTGGAATTCGAAAGTTCGTAAATAATGAAAATGCAAAGCACGCATGCCCAACATGCGGGGGAATGATCTGCGTTCACAACGGACTTTGTGTTAACTGCGATACAGATAAAAAGTTTGTTGTTCGCGCTTACTAAAAAATTATTTAAATCTTCAATTCTATTCCAATCGGGCAATGGTCCGAACCCATCACATCCGCAAGCACAAAGGCATTTGTAACATTCTTCTTTAAATTTTCGCTCACGTAAAAATAGTCGATCCTCCAGCCCACGTTCCTATCACGTGCGCGGGTGAATTGGTCCCACCAGGTGTAAATCTGTCCTTCATCCGTGAACATGCGAAGCGTATCTAAATAACCATCGGCCAAGAAGCGGTCAATCCATGCGCGCTCTTCCGGTAAGAAGCCGGAAATTTTCTCGTTCTCTTTCGGTCGCGCCAAATCAATTTCCTTGTGAGCCGTGTTAACATCGCCGCATATCACAAGCTTCTTTCCCTCGGCTTTCAATTTATTTGCGTAATCTTGAAACGCGTCGTAGAAACCCATTTTATAATTCAACCGCTCCTGCGACTGCTTCCCGTTCGGGTAATAAATATTAATCAAGGTGAACGGCTTATACTCGGCAATTAAAATTCTTCCTTCGTTATCATACTTTTCAATTCCGAACCCGCGCTCTACACATAACGGTTTCTCTTTTGTATAGATTGCTGTTCCGCTGTAACCTTTTTTAATTCCCTGGCAGAAATACGAATGATATCCCGGAACATTTATCAGCTCATCCGGTAACTGCTCTTCCCAAGCTTTTGTTTCCTGAATGCAAAGCACCTCCGGATTCGCTTCCTTGAACCAATCAAGAAAACCTTTTTTAAGAACGGCGCGTATTCCGTTTACATTCCACGACATGAGTTTTAGATTTTTCATAATTATCTTTCTTGAAAGTCTTCCATAAAAAATATGAATTAATAGAATTGAATGCCGTCGCATAGCGTTCTTTTCCAAAAATAATTTTAAATTGCGGATAAGATCATCTTCGTTTATAAAATTTTATTTTGCATGGGATAAATTCTAAAAGGAAAAAATATGCTTTCAACAAAAGGATACGCCGCACACAATTCATCTTCCGCACTAACGCCGTGGAATTTCGAAAGAAGGGAACCAGGTCCCCACGACGTACATATTGAAATTTTGTACTGCGGAGTCTGTCATTCCGATATTCATCAAGTGCGCGACGAGTGGGGAGGATCAATTTACCCTATGGTGCCCGGCCACGAAATTGTGGGCCGCGTTGTCAACGTGGGCGCTCATGTAAAAAATTTTAAGAAGGGCGATCTTGCCGGAGTCGGTTGCATGGTTGATTCTTGCCGCGAATGCAATAACTGCGAGGACGGCCTGGAACAGTACTGCAGTAATGGCACCGTATTTACATATAATTCTTACGAGAGGGATGGAAAAACTCCTACCTACGGCGGATATTCAAATCAAATTGTAACCGATGAAAAATTTGTTCTTCACATTTCGGAAAAGCTGCCGCTGGAAAATGTAGCGCCGCTTCTTTGCGCGGGCATTACAACATATTCTCCGCTTCGCCATTGGAAAATTTCCAAAGATCATAAAGTAGGCGTGTTGGGTTTGGGCGGATTGGGACACATGGCTGTTAAGTTTGCCACATCGTTCGGCGCGGAAGTTACGATGCTCAGCACATCTCAATCCAAAGAAGCCGACGCTAAAAGATTGGGCGCTCACAAGTTCGTTTTTACAAAAGACGCAAAGCAGGTAAAATCCGTACACAATTATTTTGATTTTATTATCGATACCGTTTCTGCCCAGCACGATTACAACGTGTATTTAAACATGCTTAACACCAACGGAACAATGATATGCGTCGGTATTCCTCCAACGCCGGTAAGCATGCTCGGCTTCCATTTGCTCGGAAATAGAAGAAGCATCGCCGGCTCAATGATCGGCGGAATTCCCGAGACGCAGGAAATGCTTGATTACTGCGCCGAACACGGAATAACTTCCGATGTTGAAATGATTCCTATCAATCAAATAAATGAAGCTTACGAAAGAATGTTAAGGGGAGATGTTCGTTACCGTTTCGTAATAGATATGTCAACACTTTAAAGTTCGAGGAATAAAATGAACTATCGTGAACTCGGAAAAACCGGCTGGAAAGTTTCTTCGATTAGTTTCGGCGCATGGGCAATTGGAAGCGCGTGGGGAACGGTTGATGACAAAGATTCGCTTGCCGCGCTTCATAGAGCGCTTGATTTGGGAGTAAATTTTTTTGATACTGCCGATGTTTACGGCGACGGAAGAAGTGAATCCCTTCTTGCCGAATTAAAACATGAACGTAAGGAAAATTTTTACATAGCTACTAAGGCGGGAAGAGGGCTGAATCCTCACACGGCTTCCGGTTACAACAAAAAAAATATTACAGCGTTTGTTGAAAGAAACTTGAAAAACTTAAACACCGAAGCGATCGATCTTCTACAGCTTCATTGCCCGCCAACCGAGGTTTACTACATGCCGGAAACATTCGGCGCGCTGGATGATCTTGTTAAAGAAGGCAAACTCCGCTTCTACGGCGTTAGCGTTGAAAAAGTTGAAGAAGCTCTTAAAGCAATTGAGTACCCCGGCGTACAAACCGTTCAGATCATATACAATATTTTCCGTCAAAGACCGGCTGAATTATTTTTTCATGAAGCCGTTAAAAAGAAAGTCGGCATACTTGCTCGGCTTCCGCTTTCATCCGGCATGCTCACCGGTAAGATGACAAAAAAATCATTATTCGAAGAAGATGATCACCGCAAGTTCAACCGTCACGGAGAAGCTTTTGATAGAGGAGAAACTTTTTCCGGTGTGGATTATGATTTAAGTCTTGAAGTTGTTGAAGAGTTAAAACCTCTTGTGCCCGAGGGAATGAGCATGACGCAGTTTGCGCTAAGATGGATATTGATGAATCCGGCGGTAACCTGTGCAATACCGGGAGCGAGAAATCCTAAACAGGCGGAAGAAAATTTTTCTGCGGCTGATCTTCCCGAAATACCGGAATCAATAATGAAAAAGATTGAGAAAATTTATAATGTCAAGATTAGCCCGGTAGTTCATCATTACTGGTAAGAGATGTATAAACTGAAATTAATATTTGAAGAAGTAATTTCTCTTTTCAGATCCAAAGCGGTGATAATTCTTGCCGCTTTTTTATTTACCGTTGTTATCCTCGATTTACTTTTTCCGCTTCCGCAGCTAAAGCCGTATTCAAAAGTAGTTTATGCTAAAGATGGCTCGCTGCTTTCGGCATATTTATCACAAGACGATAAATGGCGTATGCGGACGCGGCTGGATGAAGTTTCCCCGGATTTACAAAAAGCCATTCTCGAAAAAGAAGATTCGTGGTTCTACTGGCATTTCGGAGTGAATCCTATTGCGGTTGCGCGCGCCATGTTTCAAAATATTTTCAGCGGCAAAAGGGTTTCCGGTGCGTCAACAATAACAATGCAGGTTGCGCGAATGCTTGAACCGGCGCCGCGTACATATTTCAATAAATTTTTAGATATGCTTCGCGCATTTCAGCTTGAGCTTCATTTTAGCAAAGATGAAATTTTGGAAATGTATCTCAGCCATCTTCCTTACGGCGGAAATATAGAGGGCGTTAAATCGGCATCGTACATTTATTTTAATCGTCCGCCGAACAAGCTGAGTTTATCGCAGGCAATTACTCTTGCGGTTATTCCAAACGATCCGAACGATTTACGCCTTGATAAAGGATCGGCTACCGTTGAAAAAGAAAGAAACAGATGGATTAAGAATTTCGCCAGACGAAATATTTTTCCGCATAAAGATCTTCAAGACGCTTTGGATGAACCTCTGCAGGTTAACCGCTATCAAATAAAAAACGAGGCGCATCATTTTTGCCAGTTTGTTTGTCAAAAATTTTCTAAAGACGAAATTTTTTCTTCGCTTGATCCGTCAATACAAAAGACCTCGGAAAAAATTTTAGCAAGCTACGTTAACCGCGTTAAGTCCCAACAAGTGAGTAACGGCTCGGTTATTATTATAGATAACAAAACAAATTCGGTTGTCGGCTATTGCGGCTCTGCCGATTTTAACGACGCTGCTTCATCGGGCCAGGTGAACGGCATAAACGCTTTACGCTCGCCGGGTTCAACTTTAAAACCGTTTCTCTATACGCTCGCTTTCGATCTTGGTGAACTCACACCAAAGATGAAATTGCTGGACATTCCAACCGACTTCGGCGGTTACGAGCCGGAAAACTACGATTTGAAATTTAACGGTCCCGTTACAGCTGAATATGCTTTGGTAAATTCGTTAAACATTCCCGCAATTCGTCTGCTTCAAAAAGTCGGATTAGATAAATTCCTTTCACTGGTCGAAAAGGGCGGGTTAACAGATATAGCTCAGGAAAAAAAATCTCTCGGACTTTCAATGATAATCGGCGGATGCGGCGTTCGTCTTGAACAGCTTGCAAAATTTTATAA
>JAKAHQ010000148.1 GCA_021814855.1 Bacteroidota bacterium
CGCGACTTCTGGAAAATTCTTGCCGGGCTTCTTAAAGAAGGCATCACGATTTTTATGTCAACTCCTTATTTGGATGAAGCCGAACGCTGCAACCGCGTGGCTATGATGAACAACGGAAAAATCATTGCGCTCGATTCACCCAAAAATATCAAGAATGCAATGAATCAACAGGTAGTCGAGATTGTCTGCGAGCCGATTAGACCCGCTTACCAAATAATAAAAGACAAAACAAATTTCGAAGCGCAAATGTTCGGCGATAGAATTAATGTCGTGCTTAACAGTTATGATAAAGAGTATGAATCAATTGAAAAATTATTAATCGAAGGCAATGTTAGGATAATCGACAGAAGAATTGTCACGCCTTCGCTGGAAAATGTATTTATCCATTTAATAAAGTAGAAAGTTTCCCGGTAAAAATTAGGAAAAGGATTTAGGAGAAATAATGAAAAAGTTTTTTGTAGTAATGGTTTTTGTCGCAGCCGTTTTATACGGACAAAGCCGGACGCTAACGCTGGAACAGACAATCAAAATAGGATTGGAAAACAGCAAAGCACTGAAAATTTCTCAATCAAAAATTATTGGCGGCGACGCAAAAGTATCCGAGGTTACATCCCAGATGCTGCCCAAACTCACGCTCGGCGCGAGCTATATGCGGCTCAGCGATGTTCCCCCGTTCGAAGTTCATCTTCCTATTTTTCCTACGCCCGTTAAAATTCAAGATGTTATTCTGAACAATTACAATGTAAAGCTTTCTTTGCAACAGCCGCTGTTTACGGGGTTCAAATTAATTTCGCTTAGAAGCGCGGCAGAATCGAATTACGAAGCGCTTAAGAGCGATTATAATAAAGACGCAAACGAAGCCGCGCTGAATATTCAAAATGCATTTTGGAATCTATACAAAGCTCAAAAAGTACTGGTACTTGTAGTAGAAAATTTGAAGCAGCTTGAAGAACATCTTTCCGATACAAAGAAATTTCTTGATAACGGTCTAGCAACAAAAAACGATTACCTGAAACTCGAAGTTCAGTACGCGAATGTTAGGTTGATGAGAATTGAATCGGCAAACAATGTTAAGGTCGCACAAGCCGCCTTAAATAAATTGCTCGGATATAATATTTCCGATCCGACCGAAATAACCGCCCCGGATATTCAATCCGGCATTGGCGAAATGAAGTATAATGATCTTTCAAAAGAAGCTGTTAACCAGAGAGAAGAATTAAAATCTACGCAGTTAAGAATTAATGCCGGCGAAGACGCTTTAACTGCGGCGAGAAGCGCCTGGTATCCGTCGGTGTTTTTGTTTGGAGATTATTACTACAGCCGTCCGAACCAAAGATACATGCCGGCTAAAGACGAATTCAAAGATACCTGGGATGTCGGCGTATCTCTTAATTGGGAATTGTGGAATTGGGGATATAATTCGTCACAGTCAACACAAGCCGAGCAGCAGTTAATACAAACACAAACAGCTTATGAACAGGTTAAAGACAATATCGAACTGGAAGTTTACCAGGCTTATCTCAAAATAATCAGTGAGAACGATAAGGTTGATGTAAATAAAATATCGGTTCAGCAGGCGGAGGAGAATTATAGAATTACGAGTGAAAAATATAATCAGCAGGTTGCAACTAGCACTGACCTGATTGACGCCGAAGCATCTTTACTTGACGCGAAAACAAAACTTGCAACAGCGCTTGTGGATTTTCAGTTGGCTAAGGTTAAACTTGATAAAGCCATTGGTAAAAAGATTTATTAAGTAATAGCACGCAGATTGGGCAGATTTTAACTGATTAATCTGTGGAAATCTTTTCAATCCGTTAAATCTGCGTTCAATTGAATTAGGGTATCGAAAGTAAAATAACAAAGAACATGAACTCAATCGAAGTAAATAAACTAACAAAAAATTTCGGCAGCTTTACCGCCGTTGATAATGTTTCCTTCAACGTTAAGAAAGGCGAAGTATTTGGATTTCTTGGTGCTAATGGCGCGGGTAAATCCACAACAATAAGAATGCTTTGCGGATTGCTTGAACCAACGGGCGGCGATGCGCTTGTTGCCGGGTACAGCGTTGTAAACGAACCCGACCAGGTAAAACTCAATATCGGTTACATGTCGCAGCGCTTTTCTTTGTATAACGATTTAACGGTGCAGGAGAATATAGATTTCTTCGGCGGCGTTTACGGATTGGATGGAAATGTTCTTAAAGAAAGAATGAAGTGGGTCTTGAAGATTGCGAACCTTGAAGGCAAAGAAAATATTCTTACCGGCTCGCTTCCTGGCGGAATTAAACAGCGGCTTGCATTGGGTACTGCGGTTATTCACAAACCGCAAATAGTTTTTCTTGATGAACCAACCAGCGGGGTGGACCCCATATCGCGAAGAAACTTTTGGGATTTGATAAACGATCTTTCCGCAGAAGGAACAACGGTGCTGGTAACAACACATTATTTGGAAGAAGCGGAGTATTGCAACAATATAATTTTAATCAACGCGGGCAAAATTGTTGCGGAAGGAAACCCCAAAGAGTTAAAGATGAATTACATAAAGAATCCGATCTTCGAAATAGAATGCGACCGCGTAGTTGAAGCAATGGAAGTGCTGGAGAAGCAGAGTTTTGTAAACGAAACATCAATCTTTGGCAACAACATTCACGTTATGGTAAATGAGAAATTTGAATCGATAGAACAAATCCGGGCTTTATGCGAGAAGGATCAAGTCGGAATTAGACGGATCGATAAAATTATTCCTACGCTCGAAGACGTATTTATCCATCTATTAGAGGAAGGCAAGAAATAATGTTCACCAGAATAAAAGCGATTGCTAAAAAGGAATCAAAGCAGCTAATGCGCGACGTGCGGATGCTGGGCGTTATATTTTTCTTCCCGGTCTTTCTGCTAGGTGTTTTTGGTTACGCAATTAACTTCGATGTTCACCACATTAAGATTGCCGTGTACGACCAGGATAAATCGTCTACCAGCCGCGAGTTTGTAAACACGCTCTTAAGCAGCGATTATTTTGATCTTGTCCGCTATCTTGATTCTGAATCCCAGATAAAAAGAATGCTTGACAAACAGGAAGCGCAGTGCGTGCTTGTTATACCCAAAGATTTATCTCAGGAAATTAATTCAAATCGGTCTGCGAAGATTCAATTTTTAATTGACGGGGTGAACGGCAACACGGCAACGGTAATAATGAATTATGTGAATGCAGCAACAATGTCGTACTCTCAAAAACTAGGAGTGTCGTTTCTTCAGCGATACGGAAAGCAGGCTTTTATTCCAATAAACTTACAGCCGAGATTCTGGTATAACCCGGATTTGAATTCTACAAAGTTTTTGCTGCCCGGACTCATTGGAATGATTTTGATTGTAATCGCTGTCATCACAATTTCACTTTCGATAGTCCGCGAAAAAGAACGAGGAACTATAGAGCAAATTAAAGTTTCGCCTTTGTCTACTATAGAATTGATGATAGGCAAAACTATTCCGTATATCATAATTGCCTTTATCAACTCAGGATTAATCCTTCTTGCCGGATTTATTTTGTTTGGGATAGTTATTAAAGGCAGCGTGTTCTGGCTGATTGTTAGCATTTTCATTTTCCTTTTCGCCTCTCTTAGTCTTGGATTGCTTGTTTCTACTATTTCGGATTCCCAGCAGATAGCATTTCAAGTAGGAACACTGGTGTCGTTAATTCCGGCCCTGCTTTTATCGGGATTTATTTTTCCGGTTGAGAATATGCCGCTGCCGATACAGATTGTTACGAATATCACCCCGGCAAAATTTTTCATCGTTTGTTTGAGAGATATATTATTGAAGGGTGAAGGAGTTGGAGTGTTTTGGGATCAGCTTCTTTACATGATTTTGTTCTCAGTTTTCATTCTTGGCATTGCTTCAAAACGATATGTTAAAAAAGAAATAGCGTAAATAATTATGAAGACAGTTCTGCACTTTATAAAAAAGGAATTCCAGCAATTCAAACGCGACCCCAAAATGTTTGCGGTTGCGTTGGTGGCTCCGATTTTGCAATCAATTATACTAGGTTATGCGGCGAACCTTGATCTTAATAACGTGAACATCTCTGTTTATAATCAAGATAAATCTAAACTTAGCCGTGATTATGTAGAACGTTTTACCGAGTCCGGTTATTTTACCGTGAAAGACTACGTTGATAATTATGATGCCCTCTCTGGCGATATTGGTTCGGGAAAGACAGTAATTGGAATTGTAATTCCACACGATTTTGAAAAAGATATTCAGAACAACAGGCCTTCGGATATTCAAGTAATTGTTGACGGCTCCGACGGAAACAAGGGTTCAATTGCCTTTGGTTATGTTCAGGGGGTAACGTCTAGTTTTTCACAAGCGATCGTGCTTAACAAAATGCAGAAGTCGGGAATGAATACGGCGGTAGGTTCTATTATTCCTGAAGTGCGTGTTTGGTACAATCCCGATTTAAAAACCCGCGTATTCATGGTGCCTGCAATTTCAGCATTAATCTTAATGCTTATAACAACGCTGCTAACTTCACTTGCAATTGTAAAAGAAAAAGAACTTGGAACGTTAGAGCAATTAATTGTTACGCCGATTAAACCGTGGCAGATGATTCTTGGTAAGCTGATCCCGTTCATTATAATCGGCTTTGGAACTATGTTTGTTGTTAATGCGGTTATGATCTTTTGGTTCGGAATACCAATACGCGGAAGTTTCTGGTTCTTATTGTTAGCTTCATTCTTGTTCATATTATCAACACTCGGACTGGGCTTATTCAACTCAACAATTTCAAAAACGCAGCAGCAGGCAATGATGTTTACCGTGTTCGTTGTAATTATGCCGATGGTTTATCTATCGGGGTTTGCTTTCCCTATCGAAAATATGCCGAAGATAATTCAGTATATAACATACGTCATTCCGTTGCGTTACTTCATAATAATTTTGCGAGGCGTGGTTTTGAAAGGAATTGGATTTGCCGAGCTGTGGCCGGAAACGCTGATCCTTTTTCTTATGGGAATATTAATTTTGTTTTTCAGCGCGTTAAGATTTCATAAAAGATTAGAATAAGGTTTTTCAAATAGAAAGCGGAACAGCATTACAACAACTGTTCCGCTAAGTAATTCTCGCAGTTAATCAAGCAGAACCATTTTCTTTACTAAATAAATTCCATCACCGCCCAGAGAATAAAAATATATTCCCGAAGCGAAGCTCGACGCGTCAAAATTTACTGTATAAAATCCCGGTGAAAAATCTTTGTCGGCGAGCACTGCGATTTTCTGACCGATGATATTATATATATTGATTGTATAACGTCCGTTTTTAGGAATACCAAACTTTATATTTGTCGACGGATTAAAAGGATTGGGATAATTTTGATGAAGAGAAAATTCTGTAGGTATTGTTTCGCTTAAAACATCCACAATAGTTATCGAGACTTCGTCAGTGTACTCAGAACTAACAATATTGTTAAATGCAAAAACCTTATAATAATATTGATTTCCGTCCATCACTTGTCCAT
>JAKAHQ010000149.1 GCA_021814855.1 Bacteroidota bacterium
GAGTCGGCGCTTATCCAGGATTCAACCGGCGAACCGCCGAGACTGGCATTAATCAAACCGATAGGGACTTTGTATTTTTCATAAAGTTCTTTTCCAAAAAAGTATGCTACCGCGGAAAAGTCGGGAGTATTTTTTGGGTCCGCGCTTTTCCAGCTTCCGTAAGGCAAATCTTTTTCCGGGAAGTTAAAATTATATTTTTGAGCAACTGCAAACTGTCTTATGTATTTATTAGTTGAATTATCAATTTCTCCGGGGTAGTTCCAGCTAACTCTCTTCATCGGCAGTTCCATGTTGGATTGTCCCGAGCAAACCCAAACTTCGCCAACCAAGATATCGTGAACTGTAATTGAATTGCCGGCGCTTACCTGCATATCGTACGGTCCGCCTGCTTTTAATTTTGGAAGCGTTATACTCCAGTTTCCACCGGCATCGGCTTTAGTTTCATAAATCGAATTAAGAAACTTCACCGTAACTTTTTCATCTTTAGATGCCCATCCCCAAATTTTTATTTTGGCGTCGCGCTGCAAAACCATACCGTCGCTGATAAGTTTAGGCAATCTTACCTGACCCGGAGAAGTCATTGAGACGACAATCAAGAAAATTAAAATCAGTTTACTCCGTTTGGCATTAGTTATCATCTTAACTACCTTCTATTTAAGCAAAACAATTTTTTTCGTTTCAGCAAAGGAATTGGACTTCAGTTGACATAAATAAACTCCGCTTGCCAAACCTGTTCCTGTAAACGAGACAGCATAATTACCCGCCGGCTTCATACCATCAACCAAACTGGCTACTTCCCTCCCAAGCATATCATATACTTTTAGCGTTACCTTGCCGGCAACGGGCAATAGATAACCGATTACTGTTGTTGAATTAAACGGGTTGGGATAATTTTGATATAGAATATAGTTTGAGGGTATGATCGAATTTTGAGACCTATCCACATCAACTACTCCCGGATCGTTGCCCGTACTAAGCCATTTGGAAATTCTTTCATCCTCAAAATTTTTTTGCGCTTTCCACGATTCATATTTTCCCGGATACCAATGATACAAATCGCCCAGCGGAAAGCCGTACATTCCTGCAGTTAACAATACTTCATTTCTATATGCAAGGTTTTCTTCCAGCGGCCAGAGTCTTTCGATACTATTTTGAGGTTTCCAGGCCCAAGTTGTATCGCAGCAATCGAACCATTTATGATATAAAAATCCCTTGATAGCGCCGGTATCACTCGGCGGTAAAATAAAACCCGGATCGGTTGAATCATAAAGTGCGGAACTGTTCATATACGGAAATACTTTTGTACCATTTTCAGTTGCATTAAAAAATGCGATTGTACCGAGATTCATCATTGGTTGCGGAAACGGAACTTCATTGATTCGCCCGTATTCTATAAGTCTTTTACTTTCGCTATTACTGCGCATCCAGTCCCGTATCCATTCTTCGATATAGTAACTGCAATTGGCAAACAAAATACGCCTATCATTTTCTTTGAACGGAACATCAAAATCGAAAGCGGAAATACTGTCTATACGTATGGTTGCCCCGTAAGGTTCTCCGCCGTCGTATAATTCCAAAACCGGAATGCAGCCGTGCATATGAGCATTCACAAAAATTGAATTGGTAAGCGAGAGATTATACCACCAGCCCGATTCCAGCGAGTACATTACAACATTTAGAAATGTGCAATGATTAAATTTTACATGATCGGAATACTCGCCGCCCTCCTGCATTAATACATACCCGATATTTGCGAATGTGCAATTCTCGAATGACAGACTATCTATGTGGTAACCGGTTGAAGCAAACGGGAATGAAACTGCTCTCCCGTAATATCTAAAATGAGGATCGGTGTTATTCTTCCAGTAACAGTTATTAAATGAACCGTTGAAGTTTTTACATGCAACAGTTACAGAACCACCGCCAAGGGTTGATACACAACTATAATCTATTATAACTCCGTCAAAGACACATTTATGCACCTGTACTTTTTTAGGGTCATCGCGAAAAACAGTACAAGCCTGAATTTGCTGTCCAATTGTAGTGGCGTGCAGCAGCCAAATGTTTTTTAGAGTAAGATCTCCTTCGCAAACAAATAAATAATTAATCCGAAAAGTCCAGCCGTCATATTTCGGAGAACATAATATTTGCGGCGGAGCTGTCTCTTGTCGTTGGCCGGATTCGGGGGCAACAATTGTAAGATGTTCTCCCGCTGGAACAAGTATAGAATCTGATAAAACATAGTAACCATTTGGTTCTAGAAAAAATATCGTGCTGGAAAGTTTACCGGCTTCCTTAACTACTTTAACCGCGTAATTAAGATTTCCTTCGCCGGTCGGAAGATCGCTTGGAACCCTGACTGTATCCGGCTGAGCGCTTATTGGATCTGGAATGATGAATGAAAAAGTGACAAAAAGGAAAACACGGATTTCCAATTCCTTCATAACCGAGAAAATTTTTCTTTTTTGTTTTACACTTTTCATGTTGACTGCTCTAAAACTTTTTTGATTTCCAAATACAAAATCACTTAATCAAAACAATTTTTTTTGTTTCAGCAATGGAATCGGACTTCAATTGGCATAAATAAACTCTGCTTGCCAAACCTGTTTCTGTAAAGGGGACTAAATAATTGCCCGCGGGCGGTACGCTAAGACTTTGCAGACCGTCTTTGACTGAAACATACTTTCCATTTGAAGCTTGCGAATCGCTTAGAATATCCCGACTCTCGCCGACGGCCGTGCATTCGTCTTCAAAATAAATTGACTTGCCGTTATCATTATTCGAAACCGTATCTCTGCCGGTAAATAAATTTAGGTCAACCGCTTCCCCCATCATGTGATGACCGACTTCACTAGGATGCAAATGATCGCCGGAATCGCCGATTGGAACAAGACTTAAAGTATCGGCAGGATTACGCATCGCTTTATCGAAATCAATTACGCCGTCAAAAAATCCGCCGGTCCTAATCCATCTATTTACTATTTGTCTTTCCGCCTCATGACTTGCCGAATAATACGACGATCCCTTCATAGGAAGAAGAGTTGCGCCGTAAACAAACATACCTTTAGCGTGTGCGCTTTGTATCATCTGCTTGTAGGCGTCGATTAAATTATTTCCTACTCCCGATCCCCAGGCATTACCTATGTCATTTATTCCTTCAAAAATAATTACCCACTTTACGCCTCTCTGCCCAAGCACGTCACGATCAAATCGGCTTAACGCAGATGGCCCCAAACAATTACGAAGCACGCAATTTCCTCCAATGCCCTCGTTGAGTACGGCAATATGCCGAGTTGCAGGATTAGCTTGAAGGCGGCGGGAAAATTCATCCGGCCAACGATTTTGTTTGTTAGTTCCGGAACCACGCCCATCCGTAATTGAATTTCCTAATATCGCAACAGCGTATGCAGAATCCGGAGCCATCACATCAATAGTGTTAATAACATACCAATGATCAGTGGTCACCGCGCCTGAGAAATCCGGCTTAGTAACTGCATCACCGGTTAATATGTAGGAAGTAGTTCTTGAACCAGGATGGCCGCTAATATCCGGCGACGTATCTCCAAAATAAATTGTGATTGCAACATCGCTCAACGGCTGCAAAGCAAACAGAAACGGATCTGATGTAACAGCAGCGCCCGGTGCCATTGTGACTTCCGGTGATTCATTAAAATAGATTGCCCTGTCTGTAGTCGTATCAATTTTTCCGCCGCCAAATGAAACAGCAATATGAACTGAATTCATCTTCACAGAACTTTTGCTGAATTCATTTGTGAATCTCATTCTTAGAGTATCGCCGCCGATTGAGACGTGGACTATTTGACGGATTGTATTATTGCTCATTCCTGGCGAAGGCGGATTGTTGCCGGTTTCTACTAACTGAGGCGCCGTACTACAGGTTCCAACCCATTTGTTCACAGATGACGATGTCTGTCCCGCAGAAGGAGCAGAAAGATTATTTAAAATTACCGGCATGATAATTAAAGTAGAAAATGTACGTAGCAATTTGTATAAGGACGTGCAAGGCCGGCTAACAGAACTGCAGTGAATGCGGAGTCGATTAAATTTAGTCATTGTTGTCATCTGTTTAATGAGAAATAATTTTTTAGCATTAATTCAAAAATTGATTTCGATTCTATCTTAACAGAACAAGTTTTTTGGTCTCGGTAAAATCTCCGGCTTGAATTCTGTACAGGTAAACTCCGCTGGTCAATTTGCCTGCATTAAAATTGATTTCGTGGTAGCCGGCTTCCAGGTTATTATTTACGAAAGTTTGCACTTCTCTTCCCAGAAGATCGTATAAAGTAATTTTTGTAAATACCGATTTGGGTAAAGCAAATTTTATATTAGTGCTGGGATTAAACGGATTAGGATAATTCTGGCTTAATGAATAAGCTGCCGGTATGCCTTCTTCCTGCTTAACACCTACCAAAACCAAAGAAGCTTCATTGCTGTAATCCGATTCCCCAAGATTTGTATATGCCTTAGTTCTATATGTGTAAGTTATATTTACATCAAGATTTTTATCGACGAAAGTATTTGCATTCGCGGCAGCCGTATCTACTACTGCAAAAGATGTCTGAGGATTTTGCATACGCTCAATAATATACCCTGCTTCAACCGATGAGTTATCAGTCCAAGTGAGAGTAATTTCTCTTTCAGCGCTTTTCTGAGCGGTAAGACTCGTCGGAGCTATGATTCTAACAAAATTTGATACATCGCTCCATGAACTTGGACCGTTGACATTATTTGCCTGGACTCGCCAATAATATTTTACTCCTTCATTTATGCCGCTTAATGTTTTAACCGTATCCGATGTTGTAGCAGACGTTACACCGTAAGTAAACGTCTGCACATCGGCAAGCTGAACAATGTATTGATCGGCGTATTTTGACTTGTTCCATGTCAGCGTCATATAGCCAGCGCGATTTTGATACGGAGCAGAAGAAACTATCTGCGGTTTTTCCGGTAACGGTATATAGGTTGAAAAATTCCAAGTATCGCTCCAGGGACCGAACTGTCCGACGGAATTTTTTACCCTGACGCGCCAGTAATATAATTTGCCGTCTATTAATCCGGAAAAATTAATTAATGTGTCTGTCGAAGTTGAATCGCTTTTAACAATTGTTGTGAATGCCGGATCTGTTGCCAGTTGTATTATGTACTTTGCGGCATCGTTTACTTTAGTCCAATTAAAGGTAACATTAGTCGTCAAATTTTTTTGAAGGTTGGAAGGAGTAACTAAACTTGTTCTTCCGAAAAAAGAAGTACCGTTAGAAAGAGTAGGAGTCGTCCATGTAATCCAGGAAGAAAGATCGGTACTGAATGGAGCGGTAGCTATGCCGGTATTTACTGTGTTGTTGCCAAGAAGAAATTTGATATTGAGCAGACGCGATCCTTGCATAATCCAATTCTCTTGGCCTCCTCCCTCTATTTAGTGGTTCTGCTAATTGGTCTTTTGCCAGGGGGCCCGGCCGG
>JAKAHQ010000150.1 GCA_021814855.1 Bacteroidota bacterium
TCCTTTGAAAGACACTGCCGGGCCTGCCATCAATCCATTGATAAAAGTTATGAACATGGTTAGCTTGCTTACTTTAGGTTTAGTCTTGAACTTTGGAGTTCAGGAACCAAGATCGGGTTCAATGGTAATTGGAATTATCGCCGCTGTCTTCTGCTTAGTTGCAATTGGCTGGGCTGTTTGGCAAAGCAAGCGCGATACGGGTGATTACGAAGTTGAAAACGGCAATTAATTAAAATTCGTAATTTGAAAATAAGAAACGGGACCATCTAGCGTCCCGTTTTTTATTTGTTAGAATTTTTTCCATTAACTATTTCTATTTCATAGTCAGACTTTCATACCGATCAATAATTTTATCGATTAAATCATTCGATTCTTTTCTTATAATTTGCCGCGAAGGATCGGCTTCAAACCACGCCAAAGTTTTCTTTATTCCAAAGTTAAAAGGGATTGTACACGTAAATCCGGGAACGAATCTTTTAATCTTAGTATTATCAAATATTGCGCTATAGGATTTATCTCCCAGCAAACTGCCTTTGAAACGTTCGTCGATACTTGCAATGAAATCCGAAGCGATGTGAACAATATTGGCTTCAACGCCGGCTGCGTTTGCAACGGCTTCATAGATTTGATTCCATGTAAGCACTTCATCCGATGTAATATGAAACGCCTGACCGATTGCCTGCTGATGACAGAGCAGCCCGACAAATCCTTTTGCAAAATCTTCAGCGTGTGTAATTGTCCACAAAGAAGTGCCGTCGCCGTGAACAATAACTCTCTTCCCCTTTTTCATTCTATCGATAATCGTGTACTCTGTCCAACCGCCCATGATAAGAGGAATAACGGTATCATAAGTAAGCGACGGACGCACAATTGTAACCGGGAAATTTTTTTCTCGGTAAAGTGAATTCAGGTTCTCTTCGCAAGCAATTTTATTTTGAGAGTAATCCCAGAACGGATTTTTCAGCGGAGTTGATTCGGTGACAATGGGGAAGGAAAGAGGTTTTTCATAAACGGAAGCCGAGCTTATAAAAATATATTGTTTTGTCTTACCGGCAAATAAATTGTAGTCCCGTTTGATATCATCAATATTAAAAGCTATCCAATTAACTACCGCGTCCCAATTATGTTTTTGAAGAGCCGGCTCCAGCTCGATAGGTTTTGAAATATCGCCATGAATTGTCTTGGCGCCGGATATATCAACTTTTCTATTTCCGCGATTAAGCAGAAACAAATCTATTCCTCTTTCAACACATAACTTACTTACGGATGTACTAATATTTCCGGTACCGCCGATAAACAAAACTTTCATCATTATCTCCTAATACATTATAAGTTCAACTTCCCCACAAGTTACGATTTGCCTTTAGCGAGTTTATTGCTGATTAAGAAATCATAACTGTTTTTGATTCCTTCAAAAATATCACCGGAATACTCATCAAATTCAACAATCATCCATTCAATATTTTTATTGCCGGCTTCAACAATTGCAGGGAAATTCATAACTCCCTTCCCTGCGGGAACTTGTTCATAAGCTTTATCGCCTTTAACTGCGGGGCCGTCTTTTATATGAAGCAGCGGCGCCCGCGAGCCGAAATCTTTTACTGCCTTAGCAGGATCTTGACCGCCGGTTTTTGCCCAGTAAGTGTCTATCTCAAAAAATATTTCTTTATCAAGATGATGGAGAAGATAATAGAACGGCTGAATTCCATCAACCATCTCAAATTCCCACCAATGGTTGTGCAAACCAAATTTAATTCCTTTTAATTTCAAAAAGTAAGCAATCTCATTGTAAGTCTCAGCGGTTTTCTTGATTGCATCAAGATCTTTGTATTTATCGCCTTGGGGCCACCCGGCATAAACAACTCGGTTGCATTTATAAGCATCGGCCATTCGCAATGCGAGATCGCGGTTTTTATCAACCGGCAACTCAGAATGCATGCTGAAAACTTTCAAACCGACATCTTTAAATATCTTAGCGGCACGTTCCAATGTGATGCTCTCCGGAAGAAAATAAGTTTCAACTCCCATGTAACCTGTATCAGAAACTTTTTTCATCGTTGCTTCAAAATCATTTTCGATATGTTTTCTTACCGTATAAAGTTGAATTCCAATTTTAGGGACATAACTTTTTTCGCCCGCGGTAATTTTATTGTCTAAGAAAGTAAAACTATTCAGAGAAAATGCTGCGGCGCCTAATCCGACGGTCTTTAAAAAAGTTCTTCGCGATTCATTGACTTTATCCATAAACTTATTTCTCTATTACTTTGGGAAAGAATTCTATTAAATAATTTACGGCTGCACAAGTCGGTAACTTACAAAGGCGAACTTTTTGCTGTCCGGCGACCACGAAGGGACGTTAATTGTTCCTTGACCACCGAATAATTTTGCGACTACTTTTATTTCTTTTCCCGATACCGGCATCATTCTTAGTGCAACATTTTTATTTGCTGGATGACCTTCGACACTTTTATCGAACGAAATAAACACAAGCCACTTGTTGTCCGGCGAAGGATGTGCGAACCAATCTCCGTATTCATCGTCGGGAGTAATTTGGATTTGATCGGAACCATCGGCTTTCATCTTCCATATTTTCATCTGCCCAGTTCGCACAGAATTGAAATAAATATATTGTCCATCCGGTGAATAATCAGGTCCGTCATCGAGCCCTTCGGCAGTTGTTAAACGTGTTTCTTCTCCCCCGGCTACAGGAATTGTATAAACATCATAATTATTATTACGTTCAGCGCAGTACGCAAGAGTTTTCCCGTCTGGCGACCAGCCGTGCCAATAAGAGGGACTTTTTTCCGTAACAAGCTTTGGCACGCCGCCATTAATTGGTAAAATATAAATCATGGAATTTCCATCCGGGCCGCCATGATGGCTTATAACAAATTCCTTCCCATCTGGAGAGATGCCGTGGTCGTTATTACATTTATTTGCAAAGCCGGTATTTAATAATTCTGGTTTTCCTCCTTTAACCGGCAGAGTATAAATTTTTCCGCCGCTATTGTAGATAAAATATTTTCCGTCACGGCTCCAATTAGGCGCTTCGAAATGTTCTTTTGACCGGCGGACAAGCGTACGCACCCCGGTTTCTACATCCATAATTTCAAGAGAACTTTCTACAACTCTTTTATCCGAATCGATAACGCCGAGAATTTTTTGATCGACATTTGAGAATAGCGCCGTTTCAACATTTGTGGAATCGTGGGAAGTTACAACCAGGCCCGAATAAAGCTGTCCTTTTAATTCAACCGTAATTGTTCCGGCAGGATGAATCTTTTGATCTTTACCGATAACATACATTGTATATTGATCGCCGGTTTTATCAAGTTGAACCGTCGCATCAGGGTCGTTAATTTTGGATTGTACCTCGTAAGTATCCCCTCCTTTAGTCAATCTATACTGCATCGATATTAATCCGTCGCCGTGAATTAGCGCATCAACATAAGGAGCGTCGGCATCCAATCCTTCACGAATCATCCATCCGCCTTTGCGATGCAGAACGTGTCCTTTGCCAATCCATTTATAACTCATCGTAAGTGAAAGATCGCCTTCAACTTTATTCCACACATAATAAAACGCGTCTTCCTTTCCCCAAATATTTTCTCCGCTGCCTGTTATTTTATATATGTCTTTCTTTGCATCATATTCAAAAGAGCCGGGCAATTTAATTTTGCCGATGTTCGTTTTACCTTTAAACTCAATTTTCTTAGCCATTACATCTCCGTTAAAGAAATTACAAATCATTAATGCAAAAAAAAGTAGAACCATAAACTGAAGATTGAAAAATTTTAGCTCGTTTTTTTTCATACTGCCCTCTCTTCATAAGATCATTTTTGGGTATTATTATTTTCAAAGATTGTTCTAAAAATTTCTTCATTCTCCTGACGGATAAAATTTCTGTTAAATTTTCCAGAAACGCTCAAATCAGATTCTCTCCACTCGCCTTCGGGATTCGCTCCCGGTATCAGCGCTGCGGATGTTTCGTTTTTATCCATCACCGACCAATTGCATGTACTTAATTTATATTGTTTAACGAATGAGAGCCATGCAGCTGTCTCCAAACTATCAATCACACCGTTGCCGTTCGCTTCGCTGGTTCCGTATTCGGTTATAAAAAGAGCAGCATCATTTTTCATTGCTTCAACTGCTTTATCACGCAGATACTGTTTATGAGTGCTTGTGTAAAAATGAAGCGTGTAAGCAACGTTTGCATCTTTTATTTGATCTGAAGCGGCAGTATCTAAATCCTGCGACCAGGTCGGCGTACCGACTACGATCAAATTATCTGGATCGTTATTCCGGATAACTTTTATTACTTCTTCGGCATAAGGTTTAACCGTTTCGCTCCAAGAAACTTTCAACGGCTCGTTATATATTTCATAAATTACGTTAGGCAGATCGCCGTACTTTTCCGAGACAAGATTGAAAAATTGTTTGGCCTGTTCAACATGTTGTTCAGCTTGATGATCGTGCCAATCGACAACCACATAAATTCCAAGCTTAATGCACTCATCAACTACTCTAAACACTTTCATGATTTCCGTTTCAGGATCTTTGAGATATCCCCCGGCATCGATTCCCATTGCTGCTCGAATAATTGTGCAGTGAAAATCATTATAGAGCCAATCGATGCATTTTTCGTTGTAAAATTTCCCGCCCCACTGGCTCCAGAATAAACTCATTCCATGCAGCGCGACGGGGTTTTCATTCTTGTCAACTATTTGATTTCCTTTAACATGAATTAACCCGAACATCTCCACAACAGTTTTCGGTTTTTCACCTTGATTGTTATTTATACCGTTAATATCGGAGCAGACGGCGGCGGAAATCCAAGACACAATCATCAAAGCGATACTTTTCGTCATTCGATTCATCCTAATACCATCCTTTATTTATTAAGCAAATGATTCGCTGCCAAAACAAGAAACATAAAATCAGTAGCACCTCCCCCCATTACATATTCTGTTTGCTGCCAGAAGAAGGGCCAAATTTTTAATTCAGGCAAATCCGGCCTAATCAGCGCAGTGCCGGAGACTACACCGCCGGGAATGTATGACCAGTCGGCCCTATTAGCGCCGTACGCAACCGTAACGGATTTACTGCCAACTCCGGAAGCGAAGGATGCAGTGTTGGAACCCGGATGACAGCCGAGTACAAAATTGAGCGCATTCAACATGTAGTTATCAGAAAAAACTTCAGGGAAGTCTTTGTGAAGAAAATATTGATCGACGCCGAAGCGTTGAATATCCCATCCTGCGCCCCAAATATCCGGATGATAGGGAACACCGTAAGGATTTTCTTTCTGCAGCTCATCTATATTTTTTTTGTAAGCTTTTGCGGCCTCAACCATTTTACTTTTGAATGAATCATCTTTTAGCAACGGCAAAATTTTTCCTACCGATGCGCCGCACCACCGGAAATTTTTCGCGATTACATCGGCATTGGATAGAAGAAAATTCTTGTACTCA
>JAKAHQ010000151.1 GCA_021814855.1 Bacteroidota bacterium
AAGTTTGGCAGCCGGAATCGGCAGATCGATTACGGATGTAAAGAAGGCAGCGTCTGGCAGCGAAGTAAGTACAATTCGAACAGAAAAAGATTTGAAATTTTCATGGATACTTATCGGAATCGCATTGGTTGCAGTAGCTACTTTTTTAATCACAAAATTTATTTTCGGAACCGATCTTCTTCCCGCAATTGTTGCGGCTACTGTTATGATTATTCTTGCTTTCTTCTTCGCAGCAATTTCCGGTTACTTAGTAGGCATTATGGGTTCAAGCAACAATCCCATCAGCGGATTGACTTTAACCGCGCTTGTTGTAACTGCGCTTATACTTGTAAGCATGGGAGTTGACGCGACACACGGAGGCATTGCCGCTGTTCTTGGAGTCGCGGCCATCGTTTGCGTATCAGCCGCGGTTGCCGGCGAGATGCTTCAAGATTTGAAAGCCGGACACATCCTCGGCGGTACGCCGTGGAAGATGCAGATCGGCGATATCATCGGTGTTGTTGTTGCCGGTCTTGTCATGTTCTATGTTCTCGTATTCTTAAATCAAGCAGATATTGCACAGGGAATTAAGGAAGGATATGAAGGCGGCTTTGGCAGTCCAAAACTTTCCGCTCCTCAAGCCGGTTTGATGGCAATGTTATCCAAAGGAATTGTCGGCGGGGCTATGTCCTGGCCTTTGATCATTGTCGGCATACTCATGGGTATTGCCTTTATTATGATGCAGGTTAAGAGCCCGATGCTTGTCAGCGTAGGCATGTATCTTCCGCTCGAAACTACATTCGCTATTTTTGTCGGTGGTATAGTAAAAGGTATTGTAGATATATATTGCAAGAAGAGAAATTATAATGATGCTCAAAGAGCAAGAGTTGAAAATGTTGGTATTCTTATAGCGGCAGGATTAATTGCCGGCGAAGCTTTAACCGGTTTGGCGTTCGCACCGTTTAAGATTGCGGAAGTAGAAATTCTAAAAATCTTTTCGGAACCGCCTATCGCAATTGGTCTTTTAGTTCTTGCG
Source organism: Bacteroidota bacterium (assembly GCA_021814855.1). The sequence goes on from JAKAHQ010000151.1 coordinate 1,016, forward strand.
GTAATTTCCTGGGCATTAATTTATATTCCGCTGAAGAACGCAGGAAGACCGGAAGACCCGGCACCGCCGGCAGTATCGATGTAATTCAATATTTCATTTGTCCCGGTATTAATTTATCGGGACAATTTTTTTCTTGAAGAAAGACTATGAATTTTTTCCAGCGAAGATCCAAACTTAAAGGCGCAAATTACCTCGAATTAAGACCGATCCGGAATATGAAGGAAGAAGTTGATTCGGATAATCTTGTTACGGTATTAATCCCCAAATTCACACACTCATTTGCAAAAAAGTATTTTGAACCGATTCTTAAATCGCCGGTAATAAAATTAAAATTAGATGAACTGGGATCGGCGTCGTGGCTGGCAATCGACGGTAAAAAAAATGTCTATGAAATCGGAAATGAGCTTATCGAAAAATTCGGTGATAAAATTCAGCCGGTTGAACAACGGCTGACTAAGTATTTAACTCAATTATATGAACATAGGTTAATCACATTTGAAGAACTGAAAGGAGATTAACATGGCAGAAGTTTTATCAAATCTTAATCCGCATTTGCTCTGGAAACATTTTGAAGAAATTTGCGGCATCCCCCGGCCTTCCCGAAAGGAAGAGAAAGTTGCTCAGTACGTTGTATCGTTCGCAAAGAAAAACAATCTTGAATTTGCGCGCGACGAATTCGGCAATGTAGTTATTCGCAAACCGGCTACACCTGGTAAGGAAAATTTAACGCCGGTTGTTTTGCAGGGCCATCTCGATATGGTCGCCGAGAAAAATGCAGACGTGTCTCATGATTTCGACAAAGACCCGATTCAACCTTATATTGACGGCGACTGGGTAAAAGCAAAAGGAACAACGCTTGGCAGCGATAACGGTATTGGTGTTGCCGCAGCGCTTGCCGTTATGGAATCAAAGGAAATTGAACACGGACCCGTAGAAGCTCTCTTCACTCTCGATGAGGAAACAGGATTGTTCGGAGCGCAGGCTTTGAAGTCGGGGTTTGTAAATGCAAAAATTTTATTGAACCTCGATTCCGAAGAAGACGGGGCTTTGTATATCGGTTGCGCCGGCGGTCAAAACACTTATGTGAAATTTAAATTCAACGCGAAAGATATTCCGGCAAACACTGTTGCAATCGAAATAAAAGTAACGGGATTGAAAGGCGGTCATTCCGGTCTCGATATCAACACCGGAAGAGGAAACGCAATTAAGTTGATGACCCGCTTACTTCACAATTTGAATTACAAATTCGGAATTCGTCTTGCCAGTTTGAACGGCGGAAGCAAACACAACGCAATACCCCGCGAATGCTTTGCCGTTGTTCGGGTGCCTAAAAAAGCTGCTGCGGATACACTTGCATTCATCGAAGAATATAACAAGACTGTACAAAGCGAATTGTCGTCCGTTGAACCGAAGCTTAATGTTGTCGCCGCGGAAGTAAAATCCAAAGCTAAAGTAATGGACAAAACCACCGCTCAAAATTTGATTGACTCCTTGTACACCGTTCAAAACGCAGTAATCAAGATGAGCGCGGATATTGATGGATTGGTCGAAACATCTACCAATCTTGCTGTTGTGGTTACAAAAGCCAAAACGGTAGAAGTTATTTTAAGTCAAAGAAGTTCTGTTGAGTCCGAGAAAATAGAAATATCCAATGCAGTGGCGGCTCATTTTAAAATGGCAAAAGCCGAGGTGAAGCAAGGCGACGGCTATCCGGGTTGGAAGCCGGATATTCATTCTCCGGTGTTGTCGGTAATTAAATCCGTCTACAAAAATTCTTACGGCGGAGATCCGGAAGTAAAAGCAATTCATGCCGGACTGGAATGCGGAATAATTAAGGAGCGTTATCCTGAAATGGATATGATTTCATTCGGACCGACAATAATGGGCGCGCACTCACCGGATGAAAAAGTTCAGGTAAGCACCGTTGAAAAATTCTGGAGTCTTCTAACGGAAGCGCTGAAAAATATTCCGGCTGCATAAATTAAATAATTCATGCTCTTGCTCTTAATCTTGCGTTATCCAATACCTATTTAATCATAAGGTTAAGGGCGAGCTCATGAATGAGATCAAATTATTATTCAAAAAAAATTTTAAACCGAAGAGAACACATGGAAAATAAATTAACCGAAAAACCGGAACCTGGTTCGCTGTTTCGTTGGATGATTCTTCTGTTTGTAAGTTTGGCAATGTTTGGCAACTACTATATCTATGATAGCATAAGTCCCCTGGCGGATTTATTAGCCAAGCAGCTTAAGTTTTCGGACTCCAATATCGGTCTGCTGCAAGGTATCTACAGCGTTCCAAATGTGTTTATGGTTCTCATCGGCGGAATTATTATCGATAAAATAGGCACAAGGATTTCTACATTCATATTTACTCTCCTTTGTCTTCTTGGTGCAATAATTACTGCGTCGTTCAGTTCCATTACATTGATGGCCATCGGCCGTTTAATTTTTGGTCTCGGCGCAGAATCGATGATAGTCGCTGTTACAACTGTAATAGGAAGATGGTTCAAAGGCAAGCAGCTTTCCTTCGCGTTCGGTTTGAATTTGACTCTCGCGAGATTGGGATCATTTGCTGCGCTTAACTCTCCAACCTGGGCGCATTCGCTTTACCAATATTGGCAACTGCCGTTGTTAATTTCCGTTGCGGCCGGCGTTATCTCAATTGCCTCCGTTGTAATTTACTGGGGAATGGATACTTATGCCGAAAAGAATTTTTCTCTTCGACCTGTTCCTAAACAAGATCAAATCATATTTAAAGAAATTTTCAACTTTTCCAGGTCGTATTGGTTTGTAGTTATGCTGTGTGTAACTTTTTATTCCGGCATATTCCCGTTCCAGACTTTTGCGGTTAAATTTTTTATGGAAACTCACGGCACCTCGCGCGAGCTTGGAGGATTCCTTTCAAGTATGCTTACTCTATCTGCAATGGTGCTTACACCTTTATTTGGTTTGTTGGTAGATTATATCGGCAAGCGTTCGCTTCTTATGATGCTTGGTTCAATAATCCTGGTTCCTGTTTATCTACTGATGGCTTACACACATGTATCTTTGTATTTACCAATGGCAATGATGGGATTGGCGTTTTCGTTAATTCCCGCGGTGATGTGGCCTTCCGTTGCATTAATAGTTGACGAAGCCAAACTTGGAACCGCTTACGGATTGATGACTATGATTCAGAATATCGGTTTAGCCGGTTTTAATTTTCTAATTGGCTGGGCAAATGATTTTAGCCACGGCTACACTATGGGCATGTGGATCTTTTCGTCGCTCGGATTTTTTGGATTGGTTTTCGCCTTCATGCTTCGTAGGAGCGAAACTGGTCCGGGCGGACATGGTCTCGAAAAAGGCATCTCCAAAACAGTTTAATTTTTTGTAAGTTTGCTTTCAATAATTTGTTTGGCGATGAAATTCCAATTTAAAAAATATTTTTTAATCCTTGCTATTCTAATACTTGGTTTTACTCAATCCGAGGCGCAAACATTCGGATTCGGATGCCTTGGCTTAAGCGGTTTTTATGCAGGATATTCGCGTCAAAGTTTTGAATTCCCCGGACTCAATCAATACGTCAACAAGCAAATCGAATCCAATATTAATTTGCAAAGCGGTTCAGCCGAGCAAATGAAATTCCAGATACTCACAGGCTACAGAATTGGAGCCAATTTTTTCCGCGCAAAATTTCACAGCATATTTATAAGCGCCAAAGGTTACTACCAGTTTTTAAAACAGCAGCAGCAGGTCTCTACGCAAATTCAAAACAGTGTAGTTCGTCAAACTTACCAGGTAACAATGAATCATTGGGGAGTTGGTTTGGATTTCGGAACTAAGTTGTTCTCTGTAATCGATTGGAAGATTGTCGAAGGAAATGTTTTGTTTTTCAATTCGGATTTAACACAAGAAATTTTTATCGACGAAGTGTCGCAAGGCCAGGTAAAGTACAGTCCGGATAATGCTAAGGTAGGTTATTTTTTAGGTACCGGATTAATTTTACAAGTTGTTCCGGATTATATCAGCGTCGAGGGAACGGCGGGTTATAATTACATCAAGATAGATAAGATGAACAACAGCACAACCGGTACAATTCCTACCGCAACAATAAATCAAAACATAGTTGACAAAGGAAATTTCAGCGTAACACTTCAATTAAATATCGGGTTCCCGCTTTGAAACTAACAAAACTTGACAAAGCTTCGGTGATTGCAATCCGCCACTGCATGGGTACGCAGCCGGGTGAAAAAGTTTTAGTTGTAACCGATGAGTTGAAAAGAAAAATCGGGTATAATCTTTATACTAATGCATTGAGCTTGGGTTATGCATCTGTTTTTGTTGAGATGAAATCCCGCGAAATGCACGGCGAGGAACCGCCTAAATCCATTGCCGAATTAATGAAGATGTTCGATGTTGTGCTTTGTCCAACTGCAAAATCTTTAACGCATACAGA
>JAKAHQ010000152.1 GCA_021814855.1 Bacteroidota bacterium
GCCGGTCGACTGGGAATTCTCAAGGCCTACGGTTCGTACGAAGAATTATTATCCGATAGTGAAATAGAGGCCGTTTACATTCCTCTTCCAAACCATCTTCATCTCGAATGGATTAAAAAATCTCTCGATGCCGGCAAACATGTCCTTTGTGAAAAACCGATCGCTTTGAACTCAAGGCAAGCCGAAGAAATTTTACTTTACTCCGAAAAGTATCCGGATCAAAAATTAATGGAAGCGTTTATGTACCGCTTTCATCCGCAATGGCGAGAGGTTAAAAAGCTATTGAGGAACGGATCGATCGGAGAATTAAGAAATGTTCATTCGGAATTTTTTTATTACAATGTCAATCCAAAAGACATTCGCAACATACCGGAATTCGGCGGTGGCGGACTTCTGGATATCGGCTGTTACTGCATCTCGGTATCGAGATTAATTTTCGGCGAGGAGCCCCTGCGGGTAAGCGGTTTGGTTGAACTTGACCCGGTAATGAAAACGGATCGACTTACTTCCGGCATCTTGGAATTTGAAAGAGGCAAAGCAACATTTACCTGTTCTACTCAAATGCACGACCGTAAATTTGTGAGCATTTCCGGTACGAAAGGAAGGATAGAGGTTGAAAATCCGTTTAATCCCGGGCCGGATCAGTCGTGTAAAATTATTTTGTACGACGGCCCAAAACGTAACGAATTGTTATTCGAGCCGTGCGATCAGTATTCAATTCAAGCAGATCTATTTTCCGAAGCTATAATAAATAACACTCCCGTCCCGACTTCTTTTAACGATGCCGTAGGCAACATGAGGGTAATCGATAAAATTTTTGAAAGCGCTGATCTTAGACGAAATATTGAAATGTGATTCCTTGATAAATTCTAATCCTCTCTAAAAACTGTTTCTACTGGAACGCTGCCCAGTATACCATTGCCTTATAAACAAATTTTACTTTACCGTCAGATGCGTTTTCATTGAAGAGGGCAAAGAGCTGTTCCCTAATAGATTTAAACGGCCCGCTTGTTTCTTCGGGGCAATAAGATGCGGAAAGGAGTCGCCCTAACATGTTTTCAAAATCAAATAATTGGAAATGGTCGAATGATTCAATGTGCAGCACCGCCGGCGCTACAAATTCTTTTATCTTTTCAACGTCAATGTTTTTGTGGTCTACTTTTGAATATTCGGGTATCTTGCTTCGAAGAATTTCTTCGTAACCCCTCTGCAGCGGATCTTCTTCCATCTTTCTTCTATTCCAGATTAAAACCAGTATGCCTTCTTTGCGCACGATCCTCTGAAATTCCTTTTTAGTCGCTTCCGGTTCAAACCAGTGGAATGCTTGCCCCGCAGTGATAAAATCAACCGAGTTGTTTTTCAAAAATGTATTTTCAGCTCTTCCGGAAATGCTTATAAAATTTCTGTAGCCGGCAAGAAATTTTTCAGCGGCTTCTCTCATAGGATTATTCGGCTCAATTCCGAATACGGTATTCCCGTTTTCCAAAAATAATTTTGAAAGGAAACCGGTACCGGAACCAATATCGGTAACAATGTGCTCGGGAGATAAGCCGGTTTCGGATTTTAAATAGTCGATGATCTGCGTGGGATAAGAAGGGCGGTATTTGATATAAGCATCAACTCTAGCAGAAAATCTTTCTGTGGGTGAAAGTTCCATATAAACGTTCCTTAGGGAATTTTATTTTTTACAAATCTAAAATAATCTTTTAGGCGGAATCATAACCATAAGTTTATTTAACTAAAAACGGTATTGATAACTGCAAATGCAGGCAAGCTTATTCGGAAAGATAATATTATCTTTGCGAAGGCAAGCTGCATTAACGGAATCATATAAAAATAGTAAATTTTATGCGCGATACTTCTTCAAGAATAACCGAGAGAGAAACCACCACTACCAAATTGGTTGACGCGAATCGTGTAATTGCTCTTTGGGGATTTACCGAAGCAGCACTCGGCGGAATTCTTCACGCTTTGAAATTTCCATTCACCGGATTATTAATCGGCTGTGCCGCGGTTGTTTTCATAACGTTAATATTTCAGCTAACCGGCTCTGGCAAAGCAATTTTGCGCGCAACCTTTATTGTCTTACTGGTTAAAGCAACCGTTAATCCTTACGCGCAATTTGCGGCATACTTTGCGGTAGGATTGCAGGGACTTTTAGGTTATTTATTCTTTACAACAATCCGTTTTAAGCGAGTAGCCGCGCTGCTTCTGGGAATTTTCGCTTTAACATTCTCAGCCGTTCAAAAATTGATTTTCCTTACCGTGGTTTTCGGAACATCGCTCTGGAAATCGATTGATACTTTTGCCCATTTCGTTTTAACTCAAATTCCGTTTTTGAAACACTCGCCGTCATTCAGCTTCAGTATAGTTATCATCTCGGTGTATACTGGAATTCATCTGCTTGCAGGAATTATTGCCGGACTGAAAGCAGCAAATTTTCCTTTATGGCTTGAAAAGAAATCGAAGACTGTCGGAAGAATGAGAATTGATTTTGCCGGCGGGGAAGAGTTTTTTAACAAGAACCGAAAATCCAATAGAAAACATTCTTTAAGAAAAATTCCGAGTTACATTATTTTCATATTTTTGTTTTCGCTGATGCTTGTTTCGTATATCTTTCCTCAACTCGATTCCAATCTCTTTTATTACGTTGTCTTTACCATCATTCGTTCCGTGCTAATTATGTTTATTTGGTTCTCGGTCATCTCGCCTATCGCGGTTAAATATTTTAAAAGATTTGTTGAGAAGAAAAAATTTAAACACGCCTCAGAGATTAATAAAATTACAGTTTTGTTTACGGGATTTAGAAAGATCATAAATTACTGCTGGAAGAATTCCTCTTCCCTGAGAGGAAGAAAACGATTGGTAAAATTCTTTTCCGATTCGTTAGCGCTTTTGCTGCTCGCCGATGTAGAACCCGATTAGCCGGAAGGACTTATTTCTCGGTTTCACAAATTACTTTTTTACCGTATCTAATAGATTGAATTTCAGCCGCAATAGATAAAGCGATTTCGTAAGCGGAATCTCCGCCTATCTTCAATCCTATCGGCGTGTGCAGTTTTGAAAGATCGATATCTTTACTCAATTCGGATTTCAAATTTTGTATCATGCCGTTCGATTTGGAGCGTGAAGCAATTACCCCTGCGTATTTCTTCACAAGATTTCTTTGATAAAGTGTTTTTAAAATGTCGTAATCGTAAATATGGCCGTATGTTACAATTACAAAGTATGCTTCTTCGTTAGGAATGAACTGCCCGGCGAATTCTTTATAGTCGGAATAAATACAGTTGATTCCCTTCGCTTTGTTTTTTTCGAACATCTCCTGGCGGTTATCTATCAGTACAACATAATAATTAAGATTCTGAAGGAGGTCTATGAGCGCCTGCCCGACGTGTCCCCCGCCGAAAATGTAAACAACCGGTTTATTCTTTTCAATTTCGTAGAAGAGCCAAATTTTACCGCGGCAGCTCATCGGCACAACTTTAACTTCCGGATCGATAATTGTCTCATCGGTGCTTAGCGAATATTCTTTCATGGAGTTTTCATTTTTGGAAGCCATCATTTTTTTTGCTTCTTCAATTGCTTCTTTCTCAATCGCACCGCCGCCTACTGTTCCAAAGGAAGCTCCTTTGTCATCGACGAGCATTTTGAAACCCGATTTACCCGGCGTAGAACCGCTCGATTTTACAACGGTTACCAAAACAAAATTTCTGTTCTCCTTTCTCATCTCGATGATTTTTCCGTAGATATCCATAGCTCTTCCCGCAAATAAATATTTAGTTGTTATTCGTTCCTAAACTTAAAAGATACCGTTCACTATTTCCATCATAATAAAATTGAATTACTGCTTAGGATTAATTCGGCTTGAAAAAGAAAAAATAAATTCCAAAGTTATATACAAACGATTACCGCGATAAATTAAAAACCAAAGCCGACGCAAACCGGATGATTATTCGAGCGCTCAGTTTATCGGCGGTTGGATTGGAAAAAAACTTTAAAGAGGATTTCTTTATGGAAGAGATCGTGAAGTTTAAACTGAACGGTAAAAAGACCGACCTATCTGTTGACCCGACCCGAATGCTTCTCTGGGTCCTACGATCTGATCTTGGTCTTACGGGAACCAAATATAGTTGCGGCGAAGGATTGTGCGGCGCGTGCACTGTTCTGATTAACAATGAAGCCGTACGGTCTTGCCAGGTGCAGGTAAGCGATGTAAAAGGAAAAGAGGTAATCACAATTGAAGGGTTGGAAAAGAACGGCAAGCTGCATCCCATTCAGGAAGCGTTCATGCATCACGACGCGCTGCAGTGCGGCTTCTGTACGCCGGGAATGATTCTTACCGCCTACAGCTTTCTCCTGAAAAATAAAAAGCCGACTTACGCGCAAATTGTAGAAGCAATGGACGACAATTTATGCAGGTGCGGGGCCCATAAAAGAATTGTCGAAGCAATTGAATCCGTTGCCGGAGTTAAAGAGGAGGTTTACAATGAAAAGTGAAAACTTTCTCGACCTCGACTTTAAAGACGTTAAATCATCATTTGAATTGGACCGCCGGGAATTTGTGAAGCTTCTTGGCGGAGGATTGCTGCTTCTGTTTACAGTTGGAGATTCATTTGCTTATATGCAGGAACAGCAGCGAAGACGTGGCGGCGAACTGCCCACCGACTTCAACGCATTTTTGCATATTGGAGAAAACGGGCGCGTAACTTGCTTTACCGGTAAGATTGAAATGGGGCAGGGAGTTATAACATCACTCGCACAAGAGCTCGCCGACGAACTTGATGTCTCTCTCGATTCAGTTGATATGGTTATGGGAGACACGGATTTATGTCCCTGGGATATGGGAACGTTCGGTTCAATGACGACGAGATTCTTCGGGCCGCCGCTAAGGGCTGCGGGCGCCGAGGCAAAAAAGATTCTGCTGGAGATGGCTTCGGAAAAACTAAAGAAGCCGGTTAACCAATTAATTGTTAAGGACGGAATAGTTAGCGATAGATTGAATAAAAAAAATAATGTCTCCTATGCCCAGTTAGCCAAAGGGAAGAAGATAGAAAAGCATTTAAAAGGAAAAGTTGAAGTTAAGACTCCAAAGGAATTTAAAATAATAAACAGACCTTTTACCAGGCACGACTCTAAATTAAAAGTAACAGGTAAGGCAAAATACAGTGCGGATATTTTACTGCCGGAGATGCTTTACGCAAAAATATTGCGGCCTCCGGCTCACGGCGCAAAATTGATTAACGCTGACCTTTCCGAAGCTAAGAAGATTGAGGGTGTGGTTGTTGTGGAAGAAAAAGATTTGATCGCGGTACTTCATAAATATCCGGATGTTGCGCAGAGGGCTCTTGAAAAAATTAAAGCTAATTTCAGTAAGTCGGAATCGACTCTTGATGACAAAAATATTTTCGACCATCTTTTAAAATTTCCCCACGAGGAAAGAAAAGTTGCGGAGAAA
>JAKAHQ010000153.1 GCA_021814855.1 Bacteroidota bacterium
ATTACGGAAACAAAAATCCTATGCATTCTTTGTTACGCCATTTTAGTTACGCGCAAAATATTATCCTCTATGCTCGTAATCAAACCAAGTTGATTTAATTCTCATTCCAAAGTTGTTTTCCCGGAAACACTTTTAGCTTCTTGCTGGAGGAGATCGAAAACTATAACTTCATTTTTTCCTTTTTTGAGCCAAGGAGCCGGGCAGTAAAGTCTTTTTTGAGGACCGATATCCCAGTACCTGCCGAGATTGTGACCGTTGACAAAGACAATACCCTTTTTATAATTGCTCATATCAAAATATGTATCGGCAGTGTTATCTATTTCAAATGTCCCTTTGAAAAAATAACCGGTTTTGTCAGTTGAAGGATTTGATTTATTTAATTTCAGAATGAAGCTGGAATCGAACGGGAGATTGTAGACTTGCCAATTCATCAAAGTCATTCCGTTCAGAGTAACTCGTTGTGTAATTCCTTTTCTGTCGATCAGCTCTGGTCCGAAATTAATTCTTCCCATCGCCTCGACAAAAATTTCCAGCACAGGGTCCTTAACATCGGACTTAGGAATTTCGATAGTGTTTTCGGCTTCACGCCTGTCTAATTTTCCAACAAATTTTCCGTTGAGAAAAACGGTTGCGTAATCGTGAAGGTCGGTAATGGTAAGTTTGCCGCTTTTATGACCGATCAATTTTGTTTTGTAAAGTATAAATCCTTCGTACTGATCAAAAGCTTCCATCGGTTTGGGTTGAATGGAGAAGACAGGTTTCGGAAGATTTTCCCAAATGCTTGAGTAGAGTTCCATTTTAATTTCGGGAATTTCCATCGCGGGAATCGGATCGGGAATTTCCGGGAGACTCTTTACATATTTACTAATGATATTGCGGAGAGCAAAATATTTTGGCGTAGGTCTTCCCTGCTCGTTGATCGGCGCGTCATAATCGTAGCTTGTAACATCCGGCTCAAATCCTTTGCCGCCCGAATTAGCCCCGGCAGTAAATCCGAAATTTGTTCCGCCGTGCATAACATAAAGGTTGAAAGACTTTTTCGTTTCCATCAAAAATCTTACTTCACGCAGTAAGCCGGTTGTATCCGGTCGCGCCCATTTTTCACCCCAATGAGTTAACCAGCCCGGATATGTCTCGCTGCTAAATGCCGGAACATTGGGATTAAATTTTTGTGCTAAGTCAAAATCCGCCTGACTGTAACCGCTGTCTAATCCAATTGCCGCTCCGTTAATATTTCCTGCTTCAAGCATAAATGGTGTTGGTCCGTCGGCAGTATAAAACGGTATATTAATCCCGTCCTTTAACCACAGCTTGCGAAGTTCCTCCAAATAATTTTTATCGTTGCCGTAACTGCCATACTCATTTTCAATCTGCAGCATTAAAATGGGACCGCCGTTTGTAATTAGAAAAGGTTTAACGACCTTAGATAATTCTTTGATATACCTACTTACAGCGGCCATATAACGAGAATCCATGCATCGAACTTTAATATCAGGAATTTTTAAAAGGTACGGCGGGATACCACCGAAATCCCATTCGCCGCAAACATACGGACCGGGACGAAGCAGAACCCACATATTTTCTTCTTGAGCAAGTTTAATAAACTTTGCCAAATCTTTATTGCCGGTTTTGAAATCAAATTTGCCGGGAGCTGTTTCGTGGTAATTCCAAAAAACATAAACCGCAATTGTATTGCAACCCATGGCTTCAACCATTTGAATTCTATGGCGCCAACATTCTTGGGGAATTCTTGCCGGGTGAAGTTCGCCGCTGATTATTTGAAATGGTTTTCCATCGAGAAGGAATTTACCCGGCGAAAGTGAAAATGTGTGTTTACCGTTTTGCGCAAAGAGAAGAGAAGCGAAAAAGAATATTACCATACAAAATTTTTTCATGTCACTCCTTGCTGCTGCAATTTATCCAATTCACGAATTCGAATATCCAAAAAATCTTTTTAGCTTGCTGCTCCTCCCAAAAAAATTCTTCGCTTATCTGTTCTCCACAAGCTTCTTTAGTTCCATCGAATGCCGGTAGAATTCCTCAACTGTCAATTCTTTCAGATAGAGCATGCCGTGAGCTGCCCTTGCTCTTGGTGCCGGGTGAGTTAAGAAAAAGTTTTTGCCAGTACATGTTCTAATTTTTTTAAACTGATCAACCAGAATTTTCTGAGCTAAGCGACAGAATGGTCCATCGTATTCCCAGCTCGGAAAGCTCGCGTCCTTCTGTGAGCCGTAACTATTCATAAAAGTATTTTCCAGAATGGCCATCGAGTTAAGACTTACAGGTATATAAATATTCGCTTCAGCGGGATGAAACCTGTACCAAATATTTCTGTAGCCCCAGACTTTTAGTTTGGAAATATCGGTTTCCTTGCCGTAGATTCTGAGAGCTTCACTAACGGCTTGCAAAACTTTATAATGAGTATCGGGTCCGCTTCCTTCCGGATCAAGCGCAACTGTAACAATTGTTGGTTTAATTTTTTTCAAAAGTTTTACTATTGGCATTACATCTCTCTGTGTTTCGGGATTTTCCGTAAAAATGTTGCCCTGGTAAAATCCCAACCGCAGATGCGAAACATCGCTGGTACTAAAGCCGTAATACGCCCACATCAATTCTTCCTCCCATTCTCTAAGCATGCCTTTCAATTTTTGAACATGCGGAATATCCTTTTTGCCGGGGTACTGGGTTTTAAAATAATTTATAAGTTCGTCAACCCTGTCTTTAAGATAAGTAATGCTGTCTTCCTCGTAAATTTCTATCATGTTGCGAAGCATTCTTCTTGAAAGCGCTTCTTTTCTTATTGTCCTACTGTGATCGGCAATGCTGTCGAGGTATAAGCTTACATCTTTATCTTTTCCTTCAGTATTATCCGGATCAAAATAACGCGTCTTCAATTTATCGTCGAAGGCGCCGGACTCAAGATGATTTTTTAATTGTTCCATCAACTGCAGCATGTAAGAGTTTGTAACGGCGTTAAACCCGCTAGTAAAAATTCCAAAGTGATGTTTGTTTAGCGGAGATCTTACAAGATGATTGATGAACGCCAGATAGCCAAGCATAATATCATCATGATGTGGAGCGGTGTGAAGTATTACTTCGTTCTCCGGCGTTGTCATTCCTTTGTTGAATCTTTCTATGATTGCATTATGAAGCGATTCATTAACCTCCTTAACCGCTTTGCCGGATTTTTTTAGAACCAGTGTAGATAGTTTGTCGGTCTCGTAATCCTGCCTGGTTAAGCTATTTACATCTTTATCCAATTTTACAGCCAGATTTATCACGGCTCTTTCCAACGAACTTTGCGAAAGCTTCTGCTCTTTTTCAACGTCAACATACCTTCTTTCAGTTAAACGAAGGGCCGCGCCGTTAGTTAAATAGAACCTGGAGTTTTTCAGTTTTTGCAGAACAGTCGCTGGGTGACGATTTGAAGCATCGTTCTCTATAGAATCTCTTACAATATTAGCTTTGGCCTCGCCTGCAGCAATTATAATTGCAGTGGCGTTTTTATTATACGTAATCGTATCAAGTCCAATTGTAATTACAAGCCGGTTGGCCGCAATTTCAATTCCGCCAAGATCCGTAGAAGCCGCGGCTTGTGTTTGATAGTTGGTGGCAATCAATCGTGTTGATGAAAAATGATCGCTGCCTTGAACATTAAAACCAATATGTCCGTCGGGACCGATTCCGCCGAGGAAAAATCCTATTCCGCCCATTTCCCGAATTTTCTTTTCATACTGCGTGCAATACTCGTCAACAATTTCTATTGTTTCTTTTTGCAGCCGCTCTATTCTGCTTGCGGGCATTCGTGTTCGAAGTGAGAGATCCACAACTTTATCCGGAAAGATAGCATCGAGCGGAAGATTGTTAGCGGCACCTATTTTGTTCACGTCTATTAAAAGGGCATTGCTTGCATCCAGTCCAAAATTTTTTATGTAATATTTTTGAATATAATAATAAAAGCTGTTGTGCTGAGAAGAATCGATCGGGTAGAACTCGTCTATTTGAACAAACTTAATTTTTTTCATATCCGGCCGTTTTGCAGGATCGAGACCAACAGATTTAAGTTTTTCTTCTATCTCGGGTTTATTCCAATCTTTAAGAATACGCGTAATCCAAGAAATAAAATGTTCCGGTGTTTTGCCTGTTGGAAGTGAAACGACTCCGCCGGGATTATTCTGCAGCCATTCAATAAATCTTAGCGCAGTTAGTTCGCCCAACTCCGGAAAGTTATCTACCTGAATTATCGGGATTTTTTCAGTTGGCTCGTAAATTAATTTTTTACCGGATTTGCTTAAGTAATAATTTTCAACCTTCGAATTGGTTTTCATTTGTTTCCTAAGAATTAAATTTATAAATCTTCTTCAAAGTAACTTTTCAATTGCGATTTTTCATTGGTAAGGTATTGAATGCTCGATCATATTTTCGATCGCAACAACTTCCTTTTGTAAATCACCGCTCTATTAAGATAATCATAAACTCTTATCCAACTGATCCAGCGCAAAGGAATAGGCGCCAATAGCAATAGCTTTGCTCGTTCCTATTTTAGAAATGCCGATACCTATTTTTTGTGAAGGATCATATTTAATTTTTTTATCCGTGCCGTAAACGGGTATTTCCCTCGATTCGCTTCTTACAAAATTTTTCATATCGGAATAATCTTCGAGATTATAAACATCGGCGATAAGTCTTCTTAGAAGCGAACCGTTCTGCATTATAAAATGACTTTTCATTTCATCGATAAGAAAAGGCATAAACAACGAACTTGCGCCTGCTAATCCGCCGCCGATAACAACAAGACCATCCATTAAAGTAACGGCATTAGCAAGGGCGTCGCCGACCACCTGCGCCATCTGTTTGTATGCTTCAACAGCAGCTTCTTTGTTGCCGCTTACTCCATTGGTAGCAATTTCAAAAATTTCTTTGGGAGAAGGCGCGTCTTCTTTTTTGATTCCCGCCTTTTGAGCGTACACTCTTTTCAATCCCCTAATGCTCGCATGCTCTTCCACATTTTCATTTGGAGAGATGCGGTTGCGCATCAGGCATATTTCCCCAGCAATCGAATTATCGCCGAGAAATATTTCCCCGTTTCTAACAATACCGCTTCCAAAACCGGTGCCGAGTGTTATACCTAATAAATTTTTAAATCGTTTGGAATTACCCGCAGCTTCCAACTTTTCATTTACATATGGAAGAAATCCCGCAATGGCTTCGCCGTAAGCGTACAAATCGCCGTCGTTGTTAATGAACACAGGCAAACAAAATTTTTCTTTAAGCATAGGACCGAGAGCTACGCCGCCGCGGTAGCCAGTTAAGTTTCCCAAATCTCCCAAAATACCGTTTGGATAATCTGCCGGTCCCGGAAAAGCAAAA
>JAKAHQ010000154.1 GCA_021814855.1 Bacteroidota bacterium
ATATTTTTGTGGACCAACCGGCGCCAAGTTAAAAGGATTAGTCGGACCGAAGAGCGATACTTGAGAAGTCGGGGTTGCGCCTGCAACATGCATTACGCCGGTATCATTAGTAATAAAGATATCGCTAAGTGAAATCAAGGCGGCTAATTGAGGAACGGTTTTATCTATAAAGAAACCGGCTTGATTGCCGAACCGTTCTCGCATAAAATTAATTTCGAATTCATCGGCCGCACTGCCGGTAAAATAAATATCGATTTCCCTGAGCGCCTTCAGTTTTAGAATCGAATCATAATATTTTTGAAGCGGCCACTTGTTTTGGGGTTTACCGGCGCCAATGTGAAATCCAAAGAGTTTACTGCTTGATGTTTTTTTTACTGTCTTAACAAATTTCCCTGCAAAAATTTTATCTTCCGAATCGAACGAAATGCAGGAGTTATAATTTTTTGTTTTAATCCCGAACGGACGAATAATATCGAGTATAAAATCCGAGACATGAGCGTCCGGGCATTTTTTCCAGTTTAAATCCAGCGCGTGCGTAAAGACAAACGAGTTGCGGTTAATTTCATTATTCAAGGAACGAGGACCGATTTTTATTTTTGCTTTTGCCATTCCGGCCAGCACACAGCTTGTGGAAGAAACGGCAACTGTAACTGGCACTATTACAACGTCGTAAGCGCGGTTTATAATTTTTCTAAATTCAACATAGTAGTTCGGGTTCACGAGTTTCTTTTTATCGAATACAAATAACTCGTCCACGAATTCATTCTTTGTTACGGCGTAATAATTTTCCGGACTCGCAAGAAGAACCGTTTTGGAATTCGGAAATGTTTCCTTTATTGCTCGAAGAAGAGAAACGCTGGCAAGCATATCTCCAAATTGATTATGCTGCCTTATAACCAAAAAATTCCGAGGTGTGCCGATGGATTTCGTTTCCGAAGGAACAGCAGCTAAAAATTTTTGAAGAATAGACGAGGCAGACTTCCGGATCAGATTACGCAAAGACATTAAGAATTATCTTTTGAGTTGTCGGATTTGGTCGGATTAATTTCTTCAAAGTGCGCTTCTATAACATCGTCTTTCTTAATGTTGTACTTCGACTTTGTGGATTCCTTAATTTCATTTTCGTTCTTTGCGTTGTATGCCCGAACAACTTTCATCACGTTGCTCGATATTCTGTACACGATGTAAAACAACAAGATCCAAATTATTAATCGAATAAGACTCATTATTTATCCTTCACTTCCGGATTAAAGTACTCAATGAATCCACGATCTTCTCTAATTATTTGCTCGTATAATTCATCAAAGTCTTCGCTCCTGTTTACAAAATCAATATCCGAAGTATTCACAATTAGCAATGGAGTGTTGCTGTATTTAAAGAAGAAATTGTTGTACGCTTCCGAAAGTTCTGTTAAATACGCACGGGTTAAATTTTTCTCAAATCCCCTTCCGCGGGATTTTATATTTTGCATCAACCTATCAATACTGGATTGCAGGAATATCACCAGGTCGGGTTTGGGTATCTCGCGTTCGAGCAGCGGAAAAATATTTTCATACAGTTTCAACTCTTCGCCGGAAAGATTTAGATAAGCGAAAATTTTATCTTTCTCGAAAATGTAATCGGAAACAATATACTTTGAGAACAACTCCTGCTGGTTAAGCTGCTGCTGCTGTTTATACCGGTTGATAAGAAAGAACATCTGCGTTTGAAAAGCGAATCTTTTCCTATCGCTGTAAAATTTTTCGAGGAAAGGATTCTCTTCAAATTCTTCTATTACAAGATTAGCGGCTAATTTTTCCGAAAGCTTGCGGGCTAACGAGGATTTGCCGGCTCCTATTACTCCTTCAATTGCGATATATCTCAGATCTGCCAATTATATATTATGTTTAGTTGAAAAATCTATTTTACGGATAATATGTTTCGCGATAGCACCCGTATCAATATCGCCGAGCTTTTTATTCAACACGGGATGCACAAATTCCGCTGCAATTTCTTTCAAAGGGATAATAACAAAATCTCTTTGCAATATTTCTTTATGAGGAATAGTCAATTTATCGCTGCTATAAATTAAATTATTATAGAAAAGAATATCAACATCAATTTCGCGAGGTCCCCATCTTACCGTACTTTCCTCACGACCGGTTTCGGCCTCTACCAGCTTAATGAATTTGTATAGCTCCTCAATTTCAAGTTCGGTTTCAATTTCGGCTGCTGCGTTGTAAAAGTTTTGCTGATCGGTCATTCCGTACGGTGTTGTTTCGTAAATGGAAGACAGCTTAATCACCCGGCATTTTTTATTTTTAGATATTGCCTCAACCGCCTTGAGTATATATTCTTTTCTATCGCCTTTGTTTGAACCTAATCCCAGAAAGACTTTATTTGCCATTTTCTTTTGTCACTTCTGCTTCAACGTAATCCAAAACTCCGCCCACCGGAACGCTGTGTTTACGAACCCTTACAATAATTTTTTTTATGCCGGCATAACGGTTAAGAAGCTGATCGGCAATATTGGTCGCCAGCGTTTCAATTAAATAATATTTTTTTTCGTGAACATATTGGTTGATAAACTTATACACGTCTTTATAATTTATTGTCGATTTAAGATCGTCGGTCTTAACCGCTTCGCTGAAATCTGTATAGATATCAACATCCACCTCGAATTTTCCTCCAATTTTTTGTTCTTCCTGGAGAGCGCCGTGGTAAGCGTAAAATGAAGCGCCTTTAATCCTGATAATATTTGTCATTAGAGTTTTACTTTATTGATTGATAGTAATTCATGATCCCTCGAAAGTTAGCAAATAAAATTCCGATAAGCACAAACGCGCTGCCCAATAATGTCTGGAATGAAAATCTTTCGGCAAGGATAATCCAGCCCAGCAGCACCGCAATAATCGGAGTTATAAATGAAGACAGTGATAAAAAAACAACATTTATACGTTTAAGCAGCCAGTAATAAATTGTAAACGCAGCTACGGTACCTACAATAGCCAGATAGATCATTGAGATGACCGCAGCGTTGGTAAATTTCCACGAAGAAGAATCTTCAAATAAAAAAGCGAATGCCACAAGCATAATTCCGGCGGCAAACATCGGGAGAAAATTCATGGAAAGAGGATTTAAATGCTCGCCGTATTTTTTTATTGTAACGGCAATGCCGGCCTGCATCGAGGCACTTAGAAGCACGGCTAAAATGCCAAGCATCTGGGCGGATAAATCTAAAGATAGGTTTTCCGAAAAGATTATGACAATGCCTCCAAAGCCGAAGATTGCCCCAACTATTTGATTTAAGGAAAGAGTTCCCTTGGAAAAGGCCAACCACGAAAATAAAATTACAAACAACGGCATTACGGCAAACACAATGGATGTCAATCCGGAAGGAATATATTTTTCCGCCCAATATACAAGAGCGTAGGGAATGCTGTACCCGAACAGGGATAACACTATATAAAGCTTAATGGAAAGTTTGTCTAACTGCAGTTCCGAATTCCGAAATTTCATTAAGACAAAAATCAATGTTGCGGCAATAAGAAAACGTATGCCGGAAGAAATTAATGGAGTTAACGAGCCGAGGCCCATACTTATTGCCATCCAGGTGGAACCCCAAATCAAACAAATAGCCGCATAACCTAAACCTAATTTAAGCGGATCGGTTTTCATTGAGCGTCTCTCATTAGTAAGATACCGTGAGAACGTCCTGAATCTTTTCCGTCGCGGCGGTATGAATGCAGCAATTCTTTTTCGTTGTAGCTGCACAAAGGAGAAACTTCAACATTCTTTGAATCCACACCCGCTCCCAAAATCAATTCTAAATTGACCGCGAGTACATCAAGAAAAAGCTTTCCAGAAAATTCTTTCACAAACTTAGATTCGAATAGCGAAGCCACCTCTTTACCCACCTCGTAATTCTTTTGACTTATCGACGGACCGATATAAATATTTAAATTCTTGGGCGATGAATTGAATTCTTGTTTTAGAATAGAAATAGTTTTTTCAAGAATGCGCTTCTGCGTCCCGCGCCATCCCGAATGAACCGCTGCAATTACTTTTTGCTTTTCATCATAAATAAAAATGGGTACACAATCCGCGGTTGAAATAGCAAGTCCTATTCCTTTAACGGTTGTAATCATCGCATCGCTTTCGTTCTGCTGACCCGGAGATTCCACAATAGTAACAATATCCGAATGGACTTGTTTTTGAATGGCAATTTGATTTGCCGATAATCCTAAAGCATCATAAAACGCTTCACGGTTTTCTTTAACAATTTTCGGATCGTCCCCCACTGTATAGGATTGATTGAAGTAAAACGGCGTCCTCCTATTCAACCCGATTTTTGTGGAGAGACCGAAAACCAATTCGGGAAATTTTTCGAAGAGAGAACTTTTTATAATCTGCATTTTGTCCGAATGATACGAAGGTTGTCCTCCAAGAATTTTTAAAGGACAACCTTTATAATTGATTAAATCACTTTTAAACACTCGTCCAGATCCAGCAAAATATCATCCGGATTTTCTAAACCAATTGCCAATCTAATACCCCCTGGATCTATACCCCTCGCTTCCAAATCTTCCGGCGGAACTACAGAGTGAGTCATCGAAGCTGGATGTTCGAGCAGCGTTCTGGTATGACCGAGACTTACTGCAAGCGTCATTGTATAGGCATGGTCTGCAGCGTAATCCATAAACTTTCTTCCCTTCTCTTTGCTTTCGGCGGGGGTGTTGCCTTCAAGTACAAAGTAAATTAAACTGCCCGGCGCAAAGTTGCCGTTAAAGTCGACCATTTGCTTTTTGGCAAGATTAAAAAACTTTGAAGTAGGAAGTCCCGGGTAATTCACAAATTTTATTTTGGGATGCGCATCCAGGTAATCGGCAATTCTCATGGCGCTTTTAATTTGATGACGCTGACGGAGCGCCAGCGTGGGTAATCCATACGTTAGAATTGCCCAGGCGCTTTTGGTGTTCAGCACCGCGCCAAAATCTTTACGATAAAGAAGAATCAAATCCCTGTACTTTTTCTTACCATAACTACTCCGCCCATATCCGTTCCAAAACCGCCTATGCCTTTGGTTAATGAATGGACAACAAAGTCGGCACCGAGTTCAATCGGCCTTTGGCAGTAAGGAGTTGCAAACGTATTATCGATTACGATAAAAATTTTATTCTTCTCATCCCTTTCTTTATTTACCTCATCAACAATTTTTCTCACCGCGGCAATATCAATAATTTCCATATTGGGATTTGCCGGCGATTCAAAATAAATAACACGCGTCCTGGAAGTGAGTTGAGAATAAATATGGTCAACAACCGTTAAGTCAATCGGTATCCATTTAATATTATAGC
>JAKAHQ010000155.1 GCA_021814855.1 Bacteroidota bacterium
TCATAAATCACCTCTACTAAAACATTACCTACTTGCTGCAGGCTTTTATAGCTGCAATTTTCGGGAGTATCTTCGGTTGTATGCCAAGATTTTGGAAAAGGTGTTTGAATTAAATCAATCACCGGGATAGATTTTTTTAAAAATGCTATGTGGTCATCTATAACCCCGTCGCCTCTTTGATTAATAAATGCATTTGAGCCAACTACGGAGGCGGCCTTCCAAACTTTTTCTACAACATTATCTGCCCTTACAACAGAATAAGCTTCTTTTGGAATAGAAAGTTCTTTATCCCCTACCATATCTAAGAGAATACCATATTCCGGAATATAATTAGGATTGTTTTTCACAAACATTTCCGAACCTATTCCAAACGGATTTCCTGTAAAGATTTTGTTGTTAGAATCATTTTCATCACCAATATCTTCAAGGTCAAAAAATACTATATCAACACCAACATTAGGTTTTGATTCTGAGAATAGACGAGCCATTTCCAACAAAACAGCTACACCAGAGGCGCCATCATTTGCAGCCGGAACAGGAAGGATACGTTTAACGGAATCTGGATCTTGATCTGCAAATGGTCGCGAATCCCAATGTGCGCAGAGTAAAATTCTTTTCGTTACTTTTTCCGAAATATTAAAAGAGGCAACTATATTTACTCCATTATAAATCTTGGTCGAATCGTGCTTGTCTTTATAAATAAACGTTTGCTCGGAGACCAGATCGGCATATTTTTTCAGTCGGCTCTCCAAATATTCCTTTGTCTTCTCATGCCCGATGTATCCACAAATTCTTGGACCAAATTCAACTTGCTTCACCAGCTCATCGAAAGCTCTTTTACCGTCAAATTTTGGTTTTGGATTTCTCAATATCACGAATATTACAGTTGCGGCAATAATCGAGGTTGCTATTATTAGAATACTTTTCCAATAATTTTTGAAGAATGAATTCTTGGTTTGGTTTTTCGACCCTTTTTTACCCATTGTCAATGAATGTTAAGACTAAGATTAACTCCTTAATTCTTATGCAGCTTTGTTTCCAACTCTTTTAATTCTTTAGTTCTCGCTTCAAGAATTTCGTTCTGCTGTTTAAGCTCTTCAAGCTTATTGTCTATTTGCTTCTCATATTGAGCGGTATCCCAGTAGCCGCGTTGTTCAAAATAACCTTTGAATAACCAGTTGTGTTTCAAAGCTTCCATATTCTCTGCAAGACGATCAACCGCCACGCGCGCCTGATCGGAAGTGCGGGTTAAATTTTTAACAATTGTTTTTATTGAGTCGCCCGTTTGCCGGTCGCTTATTAAAGCGCCGAGAGCGCCCTCGCCGTTGTTTACCTTGTTAATTACTTTATGAATGTCGGCAATCGTGCCGTCAACATCCGTAAGAATGGACTTAATGCTGCCGGTCGTGCTTACAATAATATTCGAAATTTCATCCAGACGGTTTGTAATCGTGGTCAAACTTTTATCCGCGGTCTGAGTAATTCTAACGGTTGAATTATAAAGTTGGTCGTCGTTAATTAATTTTCCTATAGAGCCCTCGCCGCGGTTAACCTTAGCGAATATTTCGGAAAAATCTTTTGTAAGATCTTTCATATAGCTCATAACGGCTTCGGTCTGCTCGATGATTTTTGCGACATTGACGGGCGATTTGGATTTAATAATTCCGCCCTCGCTTATCTCCGCTTCGTTCGGCGAACCGGGTGTGATGGAGACAATTTTTTTACCTACAAGACCTTCGGTCTCAATCGAGGCCTCGCTGTCCAGGCGGATAAAGTGTTTTAAATTATCGTCGATTCTCATTTTCACTTCAACCATTCTGGATGTATCGCTGCCGAGAGAAATTGCGCTGACGCTTCCAACATCGTAACCGCTAAGGCGGACAGGCGCGCCGCTCTTCAATCCTTCGATTTGTTTGAAGTACGCTTTTATTTCAATTGTGCTGGTAAAAAGTTTTTCCTTATTACCGATTAGGAAGATCGATATAATCAGAAGGATCGTTCCCAAGAAAATAAATATTCCGAGCCTAGCGCCTTCAAGTTGTTTTAACATTTCAAACTCCGTTAAGCATTAAAAATTTCATGACTGAAAAAGTTCTTCAGGAACGGATCGGTTGAATCCGTTAATTCTTTTATACTTCCTTCGTAAGCCACTTTTGCGTCTTTAAGAAAAATTGCCCGGTCGGCAATAATTTCCGCGCACATTAAATCGTGCGTAACCGCAATCGAGGTCATATTTAATTTTTTCTGAAGGTTTAAAATCAATTCGCTTATTTCTTTCGTTGTTATCGGGTCAAGCCCGGTAGTCGGCTCGTCGTAAAGCATTAGTTCAGGGTCGGTAATAATTGAGCGCGCCAGCCCTATTCTTTTTTTCATACCGCCGCTTAATTCCGAAGGCATCTTGTCTATCGCTTCTTCCAATGAAACCAAATCGAGTGTCTTCATCACTTTATCGTCGATATCCTTTTGAAGCATATCCGGCCAATGGCGCTTCAAAGGGAAAGATAAATTTTCTCTAACCGTCATGGAATCGTAAAGCGCGGCGCCCTGGAAAAGGAAGCCGATGTTCTTTCTAACCTCGTTCAGTTGTTTTACCGGAAGATCGAGAACACTTTGCCCGTTAATAAAAATCTTTCCCTTTTCAGGAGTCATCAAACCTATAATGCATTTAAGCAGAACGCTCTTGCCCTGACCGCTTCTTCCGAACACAACAAGATTTTCTCCGCGCCGTACGTTAAGCGAAACATCGTCCAGTACTAAGTGCTCGTCAAATCTCTTTGTAAGATTTTCTATTTCAACTAACCTAGAGTCGGCCATAACCATAAAGATAATTTTCCTAAAACCATATCAAAGACCAAGAGCAATAGTGAAGACAGAACCACCGAGGTAGTGGACGCGCGTCCCACGCCTTCGGTTCCTCCTTCGGCTGTAAATCCTTTGTAACATCCTACAAGTCCAACTATGTAACCGAAAACAAACGTCTTTGCTATACCGGGAATAAAATCCCCGAACTCAACGGAATTGACTACCGCGGAGAGATAATACTGCCAGCTCATACCGTCCGAAATTATTATAGCTATATATCCGCCGAGTATTGCTATTACCACTACATAGATGGAAAGAATCGGAAGAATCATTGTTGTTGCAATAACGCGGGTGACTACAAGATATTTAAAAGGATTAACGCCGGAGACTTCCATCGCGTCGATCTGTTCCGTCACGCGCATTGAACCGAGTTCCGCGCCGATACCCGAACTTACTCTTCCGGCAAATATTAAAGCCGTAATTACCGGGCCGAGTTCACGCACAACCGATAAGGCAACCATACCAGGCAAAAAATCTCCCGCGCCGAATCTTTGCATAACCGGCTGGCTTTGCATTGCCAAAACCAAACCGATTATAAATCCCGTTATGCTTACAATACCGAATGTTTTAACTCCAAGCTCGTCCATGTGCTTTTTAACTTCGTAAATTTCATACGGCGGAAGAAAAGCCTGCTTTACAAATTCGATGTTAAAAATTGTAAGACCGGTTAGAGTCGCAAAAAAATTGTAAAGTAAATCCGTAAACGAAAGACGTCTTCCGTATCTGTGGTGCGGCAGTTTCATTAAGATAATTTTGAATTATGACTGTTCTAAAATAGAAAAAGAATTGAAAAGATGTTGATAGGAAGATTCCTATAAAAATATTAGTAGGCAACGCGAACGCGTTCCGATTTTATATAATTTTCTTTTTTGATCCGGTCGGTATGTCGCCGTTTAGAGATCAAAAAATAATTTTGGGTACCTGAAATATGCATCCGTATAATTTTGCATTGACTTAAATCAAATGAAGTTCTAAGTTAATGCCGGCTTCGGGGTATTGTGCAGTGTAAGCTATTCATTTCCGCTTGGGGCTGAACAACTAAAATTATTCCCGGTAAAAATTTTTTCCGAAAGCTGCATTCATGTTTTCTTCAGTTACAGAATAATGATGCTGCCCGTTATTTCTTTTTACCGGCGCCTTTTTCTTGAAGAACAATTTTTTTAATAGATTCATATTCATTATCGCATCGGCGGCATCCCGCCTTGTTTGTAGTGATGCATCGCTTCCTAGAATGTGATTCTGTTAGGGGAAAAGAAAATGGCAGTTGACCCGGGTTGTTTAGCATTAAAAAATTACGACAGTGGTTTTGGTAAATATAGCGCTGCTTTTTTCAGAAGGAATACTCTTTCTGTCTGCCGTAACGCTGCTTTTGCCAAGAGGAATACTATAATTGCCAAAAGTAATGTTTTAGTAGGCAAACAGAGAGCTATTCAAACTAAAAATACCGCTCCTTCCGCCAAGAATACCTCTATTTTTACCCAAAATAGTGTAGTTGCCGGTAAAAATAGTACTCACATTACCCAAAAAAGCACAATTATTGGCAAGAAAAGCCCTATTTTAAGCCGAAATATGAACTTCATACCATTTTCCAATCCGAGATCATTTATTCCCAATTATAAAGAGTCAACATTACTGGGATTAATAAATTTCAATTCCGGATGGTTTGAGAATTTTCCGTTATATACTGTTAATAAACAAATCCAATAACAAGCCGAAGAGGTTAATGTTGTTAGCTTATCTAAGTGAACCGAAGGATCGCCTTACGGAATTAATGGCGGGCATGGAAAAGAACGCCGCTCTGTGGACGAACCAAATCTCGAAAAATTTATAAAATGTTTTTTACTATTCATGCCCGTTATGGTGATGATCGAAATCTTGATGAAGATTTTCTCTCACTAATAAATATTCGCCGTACTGTTCAAGCAAATCCCACGAGTAGATTCCGTAATCGTAGCCGTCTTTCCACCTAATTTGAATTGCGTAGTTGCCTACCGTTTCGAGGTTTTCAACCTGGTAAGCTTCCGGCTTCAACGGTGCTTTTTTAGCGGGAGCGGGGTAATGTTTCCACAAAATTGTTTCGCCTTTATTTCCGGCGTCGGGAGATTCATCTCGTAAAAATTTTAGAGGATACTTAATTACTTTTCCGTTATTCCAGGTTATCTCAACATACTCCTGCTTGTGAAGTTTAATTTTTGTCGGTTGTGCCATGTGTAATCTTATTGAGTAATTATTGTTTTGTTATTGAAGCCACGAGTTCATTTAAAAGTCTGTTATTATCCTCGAGGGCTTTGTTCTGCATTTCAAGATGTTCAATTATCAATCTCACTTCCTCTTCGGCTTTAAGATTAATATTGTAATCGTTATGAGCTTCAAGCCGGTCACGTTCAGCTTGCCGGTTTTGGCTCATCATAATAACCGGAGCCGTGTAAGCCGCCTGCAT
>JAKAHQ010000156.1 GCA_021814855.1 Bacteroidota bacterium
AGGATGGAAGTTTGTCTACCTGAGAGATTTTACCACGCCGGCAGAATTACCGGCAGAAATGAACGCGCTTAAAGCACAGCAGTTTAGATGGACAAAAGGCGCGATAGAAACGATGAAGAAAATTCTTCCCCTTGTTTGGAAATCGAAAATCCCTCTTCGTGTTAAACTGCAGTCAACTTTCCATTTATCAAACAATATCGTATTCCCGTTTATACTTCTCGCCGGTATTCTCAATGTTCCGCTAATCTTTATTAAGAATGCCGGGCCGTATTGGAGCTTCTTCAACTTCATGGCAATATTCGTTATCGCTTTCATCGGTTCGTTTTTATTTTATCTTTTCTCGCAAAAAGACGTGCATACGGATTGGAGAAAAAAGATTGCGCTCTTTCCTCTTTTTATGGCCGGAAGTATGGGCTTTGCGTTAAACAACACTCGCGCGGTTATAGAAGGATTAATGAGCCGGAAAAGCGAATTTGTAAGAACACCAAAATTTAAAGTCGTTGATAAGAAAGATGCTCTTTCGCAAAAAAATAAATATTTGGCAAAGACAAAAGTACAGCCGTCAACTTACATCGAGCTGCTGCTGGCAGTCTATTGTTTGATAGGCGTGGTTGCGGCAATTTACTTTTTGGAAATCGCCTCTATTCCGTTCCAGTTGATGTTCTTCTCGGGATTTGCAACGGTTTCCATAATGTCTTTGAAACAAGCATCTGCAAAAAAACATCAGCTGGCAGAGTGAGTCTAACATCCGGAACAAACGCGGATAAGTTTAAGCTTATCTACGAGTTTAACAACAGGTCGCCCCTGTTTGCATACGTAGCGGCAGACGAAATTGAGCACGGCAGCGTTTACGATGCAATAAAAATTTTGGAAGACGGATTGATTTTGCATCCGCGCTACCCTTCTGCCTATTTTATTATGGCTCTCGCGCAAGCTTACTCGGGCGATGAAGATTCCGCCGTTAAATATGCTTTGGAAGGAAGTCATCTCATCGGGTCGGAGGAATCGTTTCACTCCTACGAAGAACAAATTAAAAAAATTATTTCGGAAAGAAACGGCCTCGCGCATCCAAAGCGTCCTACCTTTCTTCAAGAGGAAAAAGAAGAAGAACCGGCGGCCGAAAAGAACGGAGACGAGCTTGAAATACTTGCTGAAAAATTAAGCAAGGCAAAAATCAACGCGAAAGAAGTAAACAATACTTCCGAAGAACTTTCTCTTCCGCAATACGACGGTAAAATAATATCGGAAACGATGGCGGAGATTTTCATCTCGCAGAAAAATTTTGAAGAGGCAATTTCCATTTACAACGAGTTGATGCTTTCCAAACCGGAAAAGATCGATTTCTACGAGAACAGGATTGAAGAAATAAAAATGATGATGGGATAAAGTCTCATCAGAAAATTTAGATAATTGATTTTCTATTTTTAACAGACGCTGAACCGGCGTCTTTATTTTTATATGACGGCCTTCACAAAAAAACTTGCGCAAAACTTTTATACGCGGGAACTTCATAAAGTAGCGCACGATCTCCTCGGGAAAATTTTTGTCAGGAAAAAATCCGGTAAGCTGTATGCCGGCAGAATAGTAGAGGTTGAAGCATACGACGGCTCTATTGACGAGGCTGCTCACACATTCAGAGGAAAGACTAAACGCAACGAGGTTATGTTTAACACCGGCGGATTGCTTTACGTTTATTTTACCTATGGGATGCACTTTTGCTGCAATGTAGTAACCGGCAAGGAGAACGAAGGGAAAGCTATTTTGATTCGCGCGATAGAACCGGTTGAAGGAATCGATTTGATGATGCTTAACCGTTACGGCAAAAAGGAATTAAGCCGCAGCAAGCTGATTAATATTACAAACGGCCCTGCCAAGATTTGCCAGGCGTTTGAAATTGAACGGAAGGAAAACGGAACCGATTTGACCGGCGACGAAATTTTTATTTGCGATGCGCCCAAGGTACCCTCAATAAATATGGCTGTCTCGCCGAGAATCGGTATAAAAAAATCTGTAGATTTGCCCTGGCGCTATTACATTAAAGATAACCCGTTCGTATCGAAGAAATGAATTTTCCGAAAAATATACTTATAGTCCGGACCGATCGAATCGGCGATGTTGTGCTTTCGCTCCCCCTTGCTTCAATCATAAAAAAATTTTACCCGGATACAAAAATTACTTTTCTGCTCAGGGAATACACACGGCCGCTTGCCGAGGGGAATCCATTTATAGATGAAGTAATAACGTTGAAAGAAAAAGAAGGCAAGCCCTCTGTAAAAGACAACATCGCACAAATTAAAAACAAGTTCGATGCATGTGTTGTTGCGTTTCCGACCTACCCGATTGCGTTAATACTTTTTATGTCGAATATCCCGGTGAGAATCGGAAGCGGTTACAGATGGTACTCTTTCCTCTTCAATAATAAAGTGCGCGAGCACCGCAAATACGGCGAACGCCACGAGCTTGAATATAATGTCCGCATGCTCAAACAGCTCGGCATCGATTACCCGGTAAATGAAAACAAT
Source organism: Bacteroidota bacterium (assembly GCA_021814855.1). Next base: position 2,523 of record JAKAHQ010000156.1, read on the forward strand.
GTCGAATTCGGAATTGTACCTTCGCAGGCGGAAGAGATGAAAATCGCTAAGCAAAAGGAACTGAGGGAAATAAATTTTTCCAAGCCGGTTGTTATAGTTCACCCCGGCAGCGGGGGAAGTTCGATCGATTTCCCGGCGGCAAAAATGAAAGCGCTCGTCGAATCGCTGTCCAAATTAGATATAGGCGTATTAATCACCGGCTCGCAATCGGAGAAGGAACTTTGCAACTCGATGGTTGTAAGCGATAACGTGATTAATGCTGCCGGCAAATACAATCTTGCGGAACTTACCGCGTTGATTAATAAAAGCGATTTGATGATTGCAAACTCAACCGGACCGATTCACATCGCAGCAGCGCTCGGCAAATATGTGATCGGCTTTTATCCAAAGATTGCGGCATGCGCGCCTAAAAGATGGGGACCGTATACAAACAAGAAAATTATTTTTTCGCCGACGATAGATTGCAAGGACTGCACCCGTTCCCAGTGCGAAAAATTAAATTGCATGGACAGCATTAAAGTAGAAGAAGTATTGATCAGCTCGGAAATAATACTTCGTAAAATTTTAGCGGAGAAATAGAAGAATGCTTACTAACGGGAATAAAAATTTCTTGCAATCATTTGCACACGTTGCGGCCATGCGGGGTTTATCATTGATTTTCTTGCCCTTGTTCATGTTCTTAATTATTGCTGCTCCAGTCCTTTACGCACAAAAGACCGAGTTCCGGAAAATTCAGAACAATGCATTTAAAGTCGGCGAGAAATTAACATTCCAGGTAAGCTACGGATTTGTTACTGCAGGAATAGCAGAGTATTCAATACCGAAAATTGTTAAGATAGCGGGACGAGACGCTTACAACGTTATGTTCAACGTAAGTTCGGTTTCGGCATTCGACCCGTTTTACAAAGTGCGCGATCACTACGAAACATATATTGATGTTGACGGGTTGTTTCCGTGGCGTTTTGAGCAGCACATCCGGGAGGGCGGATACAGCCGCGACTTCTCAGCTTTCTTTGATCAGCGGAAAGGAAAAGCCAAAACCAGCGAGGGATCATACGACATCCCCAAATACGTTAACGATATCGTTTCCGCTTTCTACCTTGCCCGCACTTTCGATTACTCAAAGATGAAGGAAGGCGATAAAGTTCATCTCGAAAATTTTTACAAGGATAAAGTTTATCCTCTCGACGTAGTATTTAGGGGAAGAGAAACGGTTTCCGTAAAAGCGGGAAAATTTAAATGCATTATTCTGGAGCCACTTGTACGCGAAGGCGGGTTATTTAAAAGCGACGGAAGTATTGTTGTTTGGCTTACCGAGGATCAGCTTAAGATTCCCGTTAAAGTTAGAACAAAGGTTTTAATCGGAGCTATCGACGCCGAACTTATCGGTTACAGCGGTCTTGCCGGAGAGCTCAAATCGAAAGTCAATTAAACAGCGGAAGCGGCGCAATTTTTCATCAAGAGAAGAGATATTAATTGTCCTTCCTTTTTTTATATTTGTAATTAAATGAACGAGGAAATTCAAAATCAGCAATCCTCGCAAGAGGATAAGCCGCAGGAGACAAAACCGTTTTCAACACTGCCTCCTTTAATAACCGCGTTTATAGCGCTGTTCGGAATTTTTTTGCTTTACCAGGTGGGCGGCGCATTACTTACGCTTGCAATATTCGGGCTAAATTTTGAGAAGGCGGATGTAAACGCACTGCGGCTTCTAACCATGGGCGGTCAGCTTCTCTTAATTCTTCTTCCTACTTTAATTTTTGCAAGAGCTGTTTACCATGAAAATACTTCGTTCATCCTTCGCATGCGCATTCCGACATTTAAAGAGATAGGCGCTTTCATATTCGGTTTGATTCTTCTAATGCCGCTTCTCCAAAATTTCCTTTCGATTCAAAATTTTGTTATTCAAAAATTAGCTTCGTCAAATTTACTCCTGAAAAAAATATTCGACATGCTCGACCAGATTGACAAGCTTGTCGACAAAACCTACGGCAGTCTTTTAACGTCTCATTCCATGTTCGAAGGGTCGTTCATAATTTTTATAGTTGCGGTAATTCCGGCCATTTGCGAGGAGATGCTTTTCAGGGGACTTGTGCAAAAAAGTTTCGAGTTAAAACTGGGTCCGTTGTGGAGTATAATAATCACGGCGTTATTCTTTGGTCTATATCATTTTAATCCTTACGGATTGGTAGCGCTGGTTGCGCTGGGAGCTTACTTCGGTTATGCCGCATACCAGTCAAATTCTATTTTTGTCACCATGTCTCTTCATTTCATGAATAATTTTATTTCCGTGGTTGCGTTCATGATCTTGGGGAGCGACGAACTGATTAATACCAGTGTGGGACAAAAAATACAAATTGTTCCGCAGTTGATAAGTTTTGCAGTTTTATCGGTCATTTTCTTTTCATACATTCTTTTCATAAAAAGAAACTATAACAAGCTAACCGCTTAAGAAAGAGGAGGTTGTATGATATGTCCAGTATGTGAATCTGAATACGTCGAGGGAATTAAAGTTTGTGCCGATTGCGGTACGGAACTAATTCCCGTCGAAGAATTTGAAGGCAACTTAGTTCATCCTAAAGACTGGGTTATTGTTTATACCTGCGCCGATCCCCTGGTAGCCGAAATGCTGAAAGCTAATCTTGAAGGAGCCGAAATTGAAACAATTATAATTTCCCAGAAGGACAGAAATTACCCCGTCGGAGGAGATTTATCCGTTGTAAAATTGCTTACAAAAAAAACCGAC
>JAKAHQ010000157.1 GCA_021814855.1 Bacteroidota bacterium
ATTCCTTGTCGTAACTTCTTCGTGTTGACATTGATTTCTCTCCTATATTTTTCTCAAATATAGTTGCTTTTCTTCTTGTCTACAATTTGGGGGTAGGATCACATCGAACACTATAGAGAATAACAATAATGGTTTAACTGTTCAGATGTATTGTACGCCGACCCTATTCTGGGACAATTTAATAAAGGATAATACTTATTATGGTATATATTCTTACTATTATGGAACGGTTAATGCCGAGGCTTCAGGTTTCAACTCATTTATAACATCAACCGGGTATAATAAATATAATGTGTATGCAATTTATTATTCTCAAATATATGCCTCTAATAATTATTGGGGTGCTGATCCGCCGGATGTTAGTAAGTTTTATATAGATGCAACAAGTTCATTTGATTATAGCAACTGGTTATCCAGTGACCCTGGCGCCGGATCCTCTCTTCCGAAAACTGGTAAAAAATCCGATTTGCAAATTGCATACTATGAATTAGCTTTAGGTAGGTATAGCAACGCTGAAAGGTTATTCAAAAAAGTGATAGATGAAAAAATTGACAAGCCGGAATCTAATTATGCTTTATGTGGTTTAATGACATGTTACCAAAAAAGTAAGAAAAAAGAATTCGGCAAATATTTGGAAGAGGAATTGAAACCTAGACTTGTGAATACAAAGAGCGAACTATATAGGATGTACCTGGAACTTCAGGCTAAGTATCTAATTCAAGATGAAAAATATGATGAAGCGCTCAATAATCTGAAAACTATAGTTGACAATTATAAGATTGACAAGGAATCACGGAAAGAATTAAACTTCCAGAAAGGTGTAATCAGTCTTATTTATAAAAATAATCTTGAGGAAGCTAAATCAATATTTGAAGAAATTAAAAAAGATTTCCCCGACGAACGAACAAAATTTGAAATTGATATTTTAATGCAAGCATACCAGAACGGTAGTTTTGCGTCACTTAAAAATGCCGGATCGATGGAGAATTTGAACAAAGATAATAGCGGCTCGCAAGAACTCTTATTCGATTTTGATTTAGGTCAGAATTATCCCAATCCTTTCAATCCTTCAACAAATATCAGTTTCAGTATTCCGCGAAAGGACATTGTTACAATTAAAGTATTTGATATCCTCGGGCGGGAAGTTGCACTTCTTATAAATGATCTTTATGAAGCAGGGAAATATGAAGTTGAATTCAACGCTTCATCCGTCGGAGGCGGATTACCAAGCGGAATTTATTTTTATAATTTAACTACAAGCAACGGTTCCATTACCAAAAAGATGATACTGGTTAAATAGAATTTGGGAGATAGGAGTTAGAAGATAGAAGAAGGCGGTTCAACATAAGCCGCCTTCTTATTTATAGGGTACTACATATTTCTTATAAGTTATAAATATAAAGTTATCTGATAATTTATAGAATCATATTATATCCCTCGCCGATTTCATTCATTTATTTATATTTACACCACTAAAAAACTTCTTTAGATAATTATTCTGCAGAGAGAAAATTTTATGAAAAATTTTGAATTCTACGATCAATTCGTAGATCGTCACATAGGGCCTAGCAAAGAAGATATTACTAAAATGCTTTCCGCAATCGGTATTTCATCGCTTGATGAACTAATTGATAAAACAGTACCTTCGTCAATAAGACAAAAACAAGAATTAGAATTAAACAGTCCGCAAACCGAAATTGAGTTTCTCGAAAACCTGAAGCAGTTAGCATCCAAGAACAAAGTGTTTAAGAATTATATCGGGCTTGGTTATAATCCGACAATAACGCCGGGAGTAATCAAAAGAAATATTCTCGAAAATCCCGGCTGGTATACACAATACACTCCGTACCAAGCGGAAATATCGCAGGGAAGACTGGAAGCCCTGCTTAACTTTCAAACGATGATAATCGATTTAACTGGAATGCAGATTGCCAACGCTTCATTGCTGGACGAGGCAACCGCCGCCGCTGAAGCGATGACTATGCTTCATTCTATGAGAAAAGCCAATAAGAAAAATTCAAATGTGTTCTGGGTATCGGATGAAGTCTTCCCGCAAACAATCGATGTATTAAAAACAAGATCGGAACCATTAGGCATTAAGCTTAGAATCGGAAGTCTTAAATCGTTGTATCTCTCCGATGACATTTACGGCATATTAGTACAGTATCCAACCGCAGACGGCGAGGTTCATAATTATATAGATTTGTTTGAACAAGCGGCGCAAAAGAATATTTTTAAAGCGGTTGCGGCAGACATCTTATCATTAGCATTGTTAACACCTCCGGGAGAATTTGGAGCCGATATTGTCTTAGGTTCTACTCAACGCTTTGGCGTCCCGATGGGATTCGGTGGTCCTCACGCCGCTTATTTTGCTACCAAGGACGAATTCAAACGTCAACTGCCCGGCAGAATTATAGGGGTTTCCGTTGATGCTAAGGGAAGAAGAGCTTTGAGAATGGCTCTTCAAACCAGAGAGCAGCATATAAAACGTGAACATGCTACGAGCAACATTTGTACGGCGCAGGTTCTTCTTGCTATTATGGCTGGTATGTATGCTGTTTATCACGGACCAAAAGGAATTAAAGCTATCGCGCAGCGCGTACATAATCTTGCTTCGCTAACTGACAAGATGTTTAATGCGTTACAAATTAATCAAGTTAACAAAAACTATTTTGATACATTAAAAGTTGTTCTGAATACACCTGCCGAAGCCGAGAAGGTTAAATCTAAAGCTGTCGAGAACAAGATTAACTTTAGATACATTGATAGTAAAACTATCGGTATTTCATTTTCGGAAGTCGATACGGTTAAAGATGTTAATAAGATTATCGGAATATTTACCGAGGCGCTTAACAAGAAATTAGAAAGCAAAAAATTTGATGAACTGTTTGAAGCCGCATCTTCTTCTTTGAGTAATGAATTGAAGCGTCAATCCGAATATCTGAAACATCCGGTTTTCAATTCTTATTACTCCGAGACCGAGATGATGCGTTATATAAAGAGTCTCGAGAATAAAGATTTATCGTTAACCAGATCTATGATACCTCTTGGATCATGCACGATGAAATTGAACGCCGCAAGTGAAATGTTCGGCATAAGCTTGCCGGAATTCACGGATCTGCATCCTTTCGCACCGTTAGATCAAGCGGAAGGATACACTAAGTTGTTCAGTGAATTGGAAAATGATCTTGCAAAGATGACCGGCTTTGACGCTGTTTCTCTTCAACCGAATTCCGGCGCGCAAGGAGAATATACAGGCTTGATGGTAATAAGAGCTTACCACCACGCAAACGGAAATTCTCAAAGGAACATTGTCTTAATTCCTTCTTCGGCACACGGAACCAATCCGGCCAGCGCGGTAATGGCCGGCAGCAAGGTAGTGGTTGTTAAATGCGACGATAGGGGAAACATCGATTTAACCGATCTGAAATTAAAAGCTGAACAGTACAAAGAAAATTTATCCGCGCTTATGGTAACTTATCCTTCCACACATGGAGTTTTTGAAGAATCCATAATAGAGATTTGTAAAATCATTCATGATAACGGCGGATTGGTTTACATGGACGGCGCTAACCTGAATGCCCAGTTAGGATTAACAAGTCCCGGCTTAATTGGTGCGGATGTTTGTCATCTTAATCTTCATAAAACTTTTTCAATTCCTCACGGCGGCGGGGGACCCGGTATGGGACCGATTGCAGTTGCGAAACATTTAACTCCTTATCTGCCAGGTCACTCGGTAGTCAATGTCGGAGGTAAAAATTCAATAAGTGCGGTCTCGGCTGCTCCGTGGGGAAGCGCGAACGTGCTTGTTATATCTTACGCTTACATTAAAATGATGGGCGGTGAGGGATTAACATTTGCTACAAAGGCAGCTATATTGAACGCGAATTATATCAAAGCCCGACTTCAATCTTATTACCCGGTTCTTTATACCGGAACGAATGGATTTGTTGCGCACGAATTAATCTTTGATTGCCGTGCTTTTAAAAACTCTGCCGGAATTGAAGTTGACGACATTGCAAAACGATTAATGGATTACGGATTTCACGCCCCGACAGTTTCTTTTCCGGTACCCGGAACTTTGATGGTGGAACCAACGGAAAGCGAATCTTTGTTTGAACTCGATCGATTCTGCGATGCGATGATTTCGATTAAAAACGAGATAAACGAAATTGCCTCCGGCATTTCAAGTAAAGATGATAACGTTCTTAAAAATTCCCCGCATACTGCAGAGGATGTCATTTCTGACGAATGGAATCATGGTTACGCAAGAGAAAAAGCCGCATTTCCGGTAGATCTTGTTAGGCAAAATAAATTCTGGCCTTCAGTCGGTAGGGTGAATAACGCTTACGGGGATAGAAATCTTGTTTGCAGTTGTCTGCCCATAAAAGCATATGAAGAGGAATCGGTTAAGTGAAAGAATTGACAGAGTTAAAAGATATTTGCGATATACTTAAGAAGGCCAAGACAATTGCCGTAGTTGGGCTATCCGATAATCCGGGGCGTACAAGCAGGCAGATAGCCGAATCATTAGTTGATAAAGGTTACCGGGTGGTTGGAGTTAATCCGAATATTAATAAATCGGGCGAGATCGAGGTTTATCCTGATCTCGCCTCGATACCTTTTACGATAGACATAGTAGATGTCTTTCGCAGATCGGAGACTATTCCAGAATTGATTCCGGACGTATTGAAAATTAATCCCAAAGTTCTTTGGCTGCAATTAGGAATACGCAATAATGGAGCAGTACGCCCGGTGATGGAGAAAGGCATTTTGACTATCCAAGATAAATGTATTGCCGTATATTACAACATGTGCAGATCAAGCCGAGAAATTTAACCCCTCGTAAATGACAGCGCTTGCTAAAACTAAATATGTTTTATTTGTCTGGGCAGTAGGAAATATTTTTTTCCTACTGTCCGCTCATGCTGCCGAAGCCGATTCAATTTCCATTAAAGATAATGAAACCATAAAAGTTGATTCGGTGGTTATTTCGGGTAACGCCACAACTCAGGATTTCATCATTCTAAGAGAACTTACCTTTGAAGTTGGAGACACTGTAAGCGGTAAAACTCTTCGGTATGATAGGGAACGTATTTTTAGTCTCGGACTTTTTACGCGTGTGGATTTTATTTTGCGAGCCGAATCAGGCAAAAATATTTTGGAAATAAAAATCTCTGAAAGCTGGTACATTGACCCGCTGGCGGTGTTGTTCAGTCAAAACGGGGATTTCGAAAAAGCTACTGACGGAGTCA
>JAKAHQ010000158.1 GCA_021814855.1 Bacteroidota bacterium
CAAAAATGATGTTGTACTTTACACGGACAAGGATACTTTGTATCAAAAGTGGGACGGCGCCGACCGGTGGCGCGTTTTAATTTTCCGTACTGATAATAAAGTGATTGGAGCTGAGATTGATCCTAAAAGAAAAAACTTATTGGACATTAATTTTGCCAATAATTCTTTCACCGTTGATCCGCATATTGGCGCCTCGCTTTCGCTTTCCGTAAGGTGGTTTTTCTGGATTCAGAATGCGCTGATGATTTTGGGAAGCATAGGATGATTGTTACTATTAAACAAATATTGCTTCAAGGTGTGCGTACGGTTTTTCACAACTTTCATTTCATTATTCAGTTGTGGCTTCTTAATGCGCTTGCCGCGCTTGTGCTCACGGTTCCAATCTATAATGTACTCATCGACAACCTTGGCCGTTCGATGATCAGCGAAAGACTCTTAAACGGATTCGACTATATGTGGTATCTTCAATTTAGAAATTTGTACCATGTGCAGCTCGATCAGGTGCCGATGAATATTTATTTCGTAGTCGGCATCTATGCAATTATACAAACATTCTTCTCCGGCGGGCTTATTGCGATATTTAATATCAAGGAAAAGAATCATACAGTCGATTTCTTTTACGGCGGAGTAAAATACTTCTTCCGATTTATGAAAATACTTTTGGTCTCGCTGCTCTTCTTTGCGGCGGCATTTAAAATCAATGATTACTCGGGAGAACTGATTACCTGGATTTTCAAGAACTCCGAAAACGTTACGGCTGATTTTGTGTTGAAAGCACTGAGGTATATTTTGCTCGTTTTTTTCATCGGCGTTGTCACAATGATTTCGGATTATTCCAGGGTGTCGCTCGCTGTTCGGGATAAATCTGCCGTGCTGAAAGAAATTCGCAACGCAATTATTTTTATCAAAGACAATTTCAACAAAACATTTGCGCTATTCCTAATAGTGGCTGTTATCGGCGCCCTCGGCGTAATAGTATATAACGTTGCCGGTAGATTTATTCCTCGAACGCCTTTCTATTTTCTTGTGCTCTCCTTTATTCTTCAGCAAATGTTAATTATCTTTCGGCTGCTTATAAGAATGTTGTTTTATTCCACACAGGTTAATCTCTTCAAAGATTTAAGTGCGGATATTGTTAAAATCGAACCAAACAATTAAAAGTAATTTTATGTCTATCATCCCTATTAAAGTATACGGCGAAAAAATTCTAAGGCAGAAAGCACAGCCTGTAAAGGCCGTAACCGACGAATTGATTGAAAAGATCAGGAATATGTTTGATACAATGAGAAACGCTAACGGCGTTGGACTTGCCGCCAACCAGGTTGGGTTTAGAGAATCGTTGTTTGTAATCGATCTTAAAGGTTCCGAAGGATACGATAAATTCAAACCGATTGTAATGATTAATCCTGAGATAATTGAAAGCTCCGATGAACAGGCAATTATGGAAGAAGGATGCCTAAGTCTTCCCACATTGCGGGCGGAAGTGGAAAGGCCGGAAATTATAAAGGTAAGATTTCTCGATACCGATGAGAAAGAACAGGAACTGGAAGCCGACGATATGTTTGCGCGGGTTATTCTTCACGAGTACGATCACCTGATAGGCAAGATAATTCCCGACAGAGTTGCCGAAAATATTAAAAAGCAATTGCAAAAAGATTTAAATAAAATTGTGAATCGAGAAATTGAGATTGATTACCCGATAGCTGAAGGTTAGCCGGTTATTCTCTAATTAATTATCTTTCCGGAATTTTAACCTCGGCGGGACACACCAACTTTTTTGAGCGGAGTAAAAGATGAAGATAGTATTTATGGGAACGCCTGAATTTGCGATTCCTTCGCTCGATAAATTACTTCAAAGCAAACACGATATTGCCGCCGTCGTTTCTGCACCGGATAAAGAACGGGGCAGGGGAAGACAGCTTAGTTTCACACCGGTTAAAGAATTCGCCCTTGATAAAAATCTTGAAGTGCTGAATCCTTTTTCGCTGCGGGAGGAACAATTCATCGATAGGTTAAAAGAAATCGAACCGGATTTATTTGTTGTAGTTGCCTTCAGAATTTTGCCGAAGGAAGTTTATACAATTCCTAAATACGGTTCTTTTAATCTGCACGGATCGCTTCTGCCAAAATACCGTGGAGCCGCCCCCATTCAATGGGCAATTATTAACGGAGAAAAGGAAACGGGAGTAACCACTTTTTTCCTGGAAGATCAGGTCGATACGGGCAACATCATCCTCCAGGAAATCTTAACTATCGAAGACGACGATGATTTCGGCTCGGTTCATGATAAGATGATGATATTGGGCGCTCACGCAGTTATGAATACAATTGATGTGATTGAAGCCGGGCTGGTTAAATTGACAAAGCAGGACGATTCACTGGCTTCTCCCGCGCCTAAAATTACAAAGGAACTTTGCGAGATAAACTGGAACAGCAGCGCCACAAGTATTCATAATCTTATACGAGGCATGTCGCCGTATCCCGGCGCTTTCTTTGCGCATAACGAAAAAATTTATAAAGTGTTCAAGACTAAGGTAGCTAACAACAATATGGAATTTAATTCTCATTTCATCAGCTTCAGCTCACCGTTATCCGGAAGGATATTGGAAACAAAGAATGAAATATTTATCAAAACAGGGGACGGTATAATTCAAATTTTAGAACTTCAACCGGAAGGTCGGAAACGAATTACGGCAGAAGAATTTCTAAGGGGAAATTCTTTTACAAAATAACGGAATAAACATGCGAAATTTTTGTTACGATAGTCTTCTCGACGCGATTGGAAGAACACCGATTGTTAAGCTGGGAAACATCTCTAAAGATTTTAAAGCTACAATTTGGGCTAAACTGGAATTTATGAATCCGGGCGGCAGCGTTAAAGATAGAATAGCCAAATACATGATTGAGAAAGCCGAACGCAACGGCAAGTTAAAACCGGGCGATACAATCCTCGAAAACTCTTCCGGCAATACGGCACTGGGACTTGCGATCGTATGCCGGCATAAAGGATATAAATTAAAAGTCGTAGTTAGAGATACAACCAGCAAAGAAAAAATTAAAATGCTGGAAATACTCGGAGTTGATGTTTTCAAAGCGGACACTTCTTTACCGCCGGAAGATCCTAATTCCTACAACAATCTCGCGGTGACAATGCTGAAAAACGATCCGTCGTTATTCTACATAGATCAGCATAACAATCTTGATAACAACGAAGCACACTACATGACTACCGGTCCTGAAATCTGGGAACAGATGAACGGAAAAGTGGATTATCTTATCGGCGCTATAGGAACGGGCGGAACTATTACAGGTACAGGAAGATTTTTAAGAGAGAAGAATCCGGACATCAAGGTAATCGGGCTCGATCCTTACGGCTCGGTATTTTACGATTGGTTCAAGCATAAAAAAATGATTAAGCCGTACCATTATTTAATCGAGGGCATGGGAGACGAGTTTCTGATTAAAACCGCCCAGCTTGAACTGCTTGACGACATGATGCAGGTAGAGGATAAAAAAGCCATAGGATGGACAAAAAAGTTAGCGTTCGAAGAAGGAATTCTTGCCGGCGGAACAAGCGGGGCCAATGTATGCGGCGCCGTGCGGCTTGCAAAGGATATTGATAGTGAAGCCAATATAGTTACGATAATTTGCGATTCAGGTTATAAATATTTTTCTACCATCTATAATGAAGAATGGCTGGAAAAAAACAATCTGTTATAATCGATAAGTTTTACAAGAAAATGTTTAGCGGTTAGCTCCAATTAATTAATAAAACAAAAGAAAGGAGTAGATATGAAAAAATTAACGATACTTTTACTTTTGGCTCTCCCATTATTTATTTCAAGCTGCGATAAAAACGACGACGTTGCTTCGAGCAATACCGAGCAGATTAATCTAAACATAGATAAGACCAAACTCCCCGGAAATCTTTCCATCACATATAAAGCCGAAGGCACCGGAGACGGCAAAATGACTCAACTAAAATACCTTGATGATAAAGGTGTGCAGCAGACCGTAAGCAGTCCTTCGTTGCCCTGGACAAAAACATTCAGCATGGCCGCGGACTCTTCCGTTTCGATGTCGGCTACCGGAACTCTAAGTAAAGGTTCGTTAACAATTACAGTCAACGGAACCGCGCAGGGAACTACATTCAATTTAAGCGATAGTCAAACACGGAATTAGTTTATGAATTAACCGGTTCCTGTTTATACTTTGAAGGTAATGTCAAATATTTCTTGGACACTATTTTTGTCAACGGTTATATAATTCTCTAACCGGCAGGCATTAAATTCATTTGAATTATTTTACTTCCCGGAATTCTAATAAATTAAGTACGATTTTAATTTATAGGAGATACAATGAAAATCAGATTTGTACTAAACATGTTGTTCATCTCACTCTTTATTACAGCTTATTCGTTTGCGCAGGAGGCGGGCGATCCGAATCTTTGGCTTGAAGATATCGACGGCACTAAAGCATTGGATTGGGTCAAAGCTCACGATAAAGCAACTTTGTCCATCTTGGAAAAATACCCGGACTTTAAAAAGATTCAGAAGAAAAACGAGGAGATACTCGATTCGAAGGAAAGGATTGCCGATCCTTCAATTGTAGGAAGCTACGTTTATAATTTTTGGCAGGATTCTAAAAACGAGCGCGGCATTTGGCGAAGAACTAAATTGGAAGATTATTTGGTAAAACCAAAATGGGAAACCGTATTGGACATCGACGAGCTTTCAAAAGCCGATAATGCAAAGTGGGTTTTTAAGGGTGCAAATTTTCTCTATCCCTCTTTTGAAAGATGTATTCTTTCTTTATCCAAAGGCGGGGGAGACGCGGTAGTTAAAAAAGAATTTGACCTGGTTAAAAAAGAATTTGTTCATGACGGTTTTGATTTGCCCGCCGCTAAGGGATCGGTCACATGGAAAGATCATAACGCTTTGTATGTGTCAACGGATTTTGGAAAGGGAAGCATGACCGAATCCGGCTATCCGAGAATTGTAAAAGTATGGGAACGCGGAACGCCGCTGGGTGAAGCAAAAACTTTATTCGAAGGCAAACCAACAGATGTTTCGGCTTCCGCATTTTCTGTTTATTCTCCTAACGGTAATTACGATTTTATAAATGAAGGAATTACATTCTATACATCCAACCTTTATTATATTCAGAACGGTAAACTCGTTAAAGTTGAAATTCCGGACGATGCCCAGTTTGACGGTATATTTAAAGATCAAATGCTTGTTGAATTAAAAT
>JAKAHQ010000159.1 GCA_021814855.1 Bacteroidota bacterium
TAGTTCGTTGACCACCGAGGGAGCCGATGCAACAATTAAGGCCCTGGAACTTGGCGCCGTCGATTTCATTCCCAAGGAAATGTCCTATGTTAGCGTTAACATCGCTAACATTAAGGAAGATTTGATTCACAAGGTTAAGGAAATTACCCGCCAAAAGATTTTGAAGGAACGTTTAAGCAGAATTAGAGCAACCGGCGCTCAAGCCCCGGCAAGACGTCTGACTAAGATTGTGAATGATTTACCAAAGATCGGTTATCGTTCAATCGCTATGGGAATTTCAACCGGCGGACCGTTTACCCTGCAGAAAATTCTTCCTCTTCTTTCGGAAAAAATAAATGTGCCTGTTTTCATCGTTCAGCACATGCCTCCTAAATTTACTAAATCATTGGCAGAAAGACTTAACGGGCTTTCCAAACTTGAAGTAAAAGAAGCTGAGGATTTGGAAATTGTTCGTCCCGGCGTTGTTTATATTGCCCCGGGTGGTTTGCATATGAAGTTAAACACTTCGGGTAATTCGCAGCACTCGATTGTAATTTCCCGCGAACCCGGCGATACGCTGCACAGACCATCCGTAGATGTAATGATGAATTCCGTAATAGACGCATACGGCAAGTACACGTTGGGAGTTATAATGACCGGCATGGGTAAAGACGGTTACGAAGGAATTAAAACATTAAAATCTCTTGGCGGGTATTCAATTGCGCAGGATGAAGAATCGTGCGTGGTATATGGAATGCCCAAAGCCATAGTTGATGCCGGACTTGCAGATGCTGTGCTGCCGGCAGAAAAAATACCTGAAATGATTAATAAGGTGGTGTAAAATGGCAAACAACATTAATAATTTTGAAGACGTAGGTTTAAGAGATGTGTTCGTTAACAACAAAACCAAAACGGGCAACCTGCTTAAAGCTTCGGATGTAAATTTAAAAGGCACATCAAAAATAACTTGCGAAGACGACGAAATCGAAGGAATAAGAATTCTACTTAAGAAGGATGTCAACGATTCTATAAAGGAAATCAAATTTGTATGTTCCTGCGGGCAAACCAAAACTATAATCCTGGATTACTCCGAATAATCCTCCGGTTTGAGTAATAAATCGCAATTGGTGAATTTTAGCCACTTTTATTAAACACTATCCGCACTTTCAAATAAAATCGCTCCCTTAATTCTGGCATTTCATTTGGGTATTAAACCCAGAATGAATGAAGGAAATTATGCCGGAAACTATTAAACTTTTGCAAAACCTTCTTGATTATTGTTCGGTAAAGAACAAAGTCATTGCAAAAAACATTGCCAACATCGGAACGGAAAAATATAATAGGGAAGATGTTGAGTTCAAAGATATTCTTAACGAGAATATGGGGGAGATTCTAAGAACAGACAACCCGAAGCATATCGATATGTTAAGAACGGACGATTCATTTGGCTCCAATTACAAAATCACTGAAGATAAAAGTACCGATATGGACTCCGGCATAAACAATGTAAACATAGAACAGGAAATGTCGGAGTTAGCCGAGAACGCGCTTCGTTTTAAGTTTGCCGCGCTTAAGATAGGCGATTACTACAAATCAATTCAATCCGTTATTAAAGACGGAGGTTCAGCATGAAAATTAACGGAAGTTTTTTCGGATTCAATTTCAGCGCAAGAGGCATGAGCATCCAAAGAAAGAAAATGGATCTTATTGCCCAGAACATTGCAAACGCGGATTCGGTTCGAACCCAGGACGGAAAACCTTACCAGAGAAAATTTTTAGAGGTTACGCAAAATCCGGACAACTTTGCAAACAGACTTTCTATAGAAGGACAGCAGCTTCAACTTAACGTTACAGATAGAAGTCATATTGCCAGACTTGACGTTCCAAAAGAGCTTAATATCAACGGTCAAGTTGAAAGCACGCAGATGAAGGAAATGACGGATCAGTCCCAAGGCGATATGGTTTACATGCCGGATAATCCTTACGCAAACGAGCAAGGATACGTTCAGATGTCGAATGTGAACGTGGTAAATGAAATGGTGGATATGATAGCTGCAACGCGCAGTTACGAAGCAAACCTTCAATCGTTAAACTCGGCTAAACAAATGGCAAAAGATTCTTTGGAGATCTAAATGAAAATTATTGCGAACTCAAACGGTAATTATAGTCCTGCTTATGTTAAATCAACCCAAAATTTGCGCGGCGCTTCTTCAGCGCAAAAAGAAACCGGCAGCATTTCTTCGGATGAAAAAAACTTCTTCGCAAAATTGTACCCCGCTCAAAAAGAAGAAGTGCTGAATTACCAGTTCTACAACGCGAAAGGTAAAGTAACCGGCACTCATCTCGGTTCGCTTTTCGATAGGAGAGGTTAAAATGAAAATAGAAGGGTTTGGAGAGTTTTTACCAGGGACAACTAAAACCACAAAATTAAATTCCACGAGCGGCGAAAATTTTGGAGCCACATTGTCGGATCTAATTAAAGATGTAAATCAGGATCAAATCAATTCGCAGAAATCAATTGAAGATTTTGTTTCGGGCAACGGTGTAGAACTTCAAGACGTTATGATTGCCGGCGAGAAAGCTAAAACAAGTCTTCAACTTCTAATGGAAATTAGAAACAAAGCCGTTGATATGTTCAAAGAATTATCTAGGATGCCGGTATAAAAATGAATAATAATCCTTTACAAGCGCTTATCGGGATAATCAACAAGCTAAACCCAAAGCAAAAATTTTTATTCGGCGGAGGTATACTTTTAACCTTAATTCTTCTTGCCACACTTCTTTTTATTCTTAATGAACCGAATTACACTACGCTGTATTCAAGTTTATCGCAGGAAGACGCCTCGAAAGTGGTCGATTACCTGAACAGTCAAAAAGTGCTCTACAAGATCGAAGATAACGGTCAAACAATAAAGGTGCCCAAAGAAAAAGTTTATGAAATGCGGCTTGCCCTGGCAGGTAAAGGCGTGCCGAGTTCCGGCATTATAGGTTATGAAATATTTGATAAGACTACAATGGGCATGTCCGAGTTCATGCAGAAATTAAATTACAAACGCGCGCTTGAGGGCGAACTTGCGAGAACTATTCAGCAGCAGGACGGAGTGATAGGTGTGCGCGTGCATATTGTTATACCGGAGAAATCAATTTTCAAAGAGGAAGACAAACTGCCATCGGCGTCCGTTGTTCTAAAGTTAAGAAATAATTCGCTGCCTTCAAAAGAAAACATACAGGCAATTGTTAATCTTGTCTGCGGATCTGTGGAAGGTCTTCAGCAGGATAAAGTTTCTATTATTGACACGAGAGGCAGAATATTAAACAGTGATAATGAAGACGGACCTTTGGCTTATGCATCGGCGCGCCAGTACGAAATAAAAAAATCAGTCGAAAATTATCTTGCTCAGAAGGCGCAGTCTATTTTAGATAATGTACTCGGTTATGGCAACGCGATGGTTCAGGTAAATGCCGATTTGAATTTTGATCAAGTTGAAAAAACAATGGAACAGTACGATCCTGAGTCGCAAGTAGCCGTAAGCGAACAAACGATTAAGACAAACAACGAAGGCAAAAATCAAAGCGATTCTTCCGCGCAGAATAACGAAAATTCTTTGACCAATTACGAGATTAACAAGACGGTTCAAAAAGTAATTGCCGAAAGCGGGAACATAAAAAGATTAAGCGTAGCCGCTGTTATAAACGATATTCCCAAAGAAGTGAAGAAAGGCGGCAAGACGGATGTCGTTTACGATCCCAGGCCAGCCGATCAGATGAAAAAACTGGATGAGATTGTTAGAAATGCAGTCGGCATCGACGTAACACGCAACGATCAATTTTCGATAGTTGATATTCCATTTGAAACCAAGGGATTGGATAATTCTACCGACGAAGCAACAACTACAAGTTTGCCGAATCCGAATGATTGGATGAACCTTGTATTTATAGTTGTTGCAATTATAGGATCGATATTTGTTCTTAAAAGTTTGATGAAGCGTTTGAAGAACGAACGCATTGTTATCGGCACGGTAAATACCGGAAGTATTAATGCCGGAGGAGGATTATTAGCAGCGCCGCAAAACGCCGCCTCGCTGCCGGCGTCAAATTCTCTGCCCGCATCTCAGCTTCTGCAGCCTAAAAAGAGGCGCGGAATGCTGCCGATTGGAGATATTGAAGACGATATTTCCGACGAGGCATTGTTAAAGAAAAACCAGCAGGAAAAGATTGTTAATTACGTAACAAAAAATCCTATGGACGCGGCAAAATTAATTAACGCCTGGATGCATGAAGATGAGATCTGATAAACTGCAAAACAAAGAAATACGGGAAGAAGTAAGCGGCGTTCAAAAAGCCGCCATGTTGATGGTTGCATTAAACGTTGAAGCTGCATCCGCCGTGCTGAAGCACCTGGATCCGCTCGATGTTGAAAACTTAACAGCCGAAATCTCAAAAGTAAAAAATATTTCTGCTCGTACAGCGGACATTGTTATTGAAGAATTTTACAACATGGTTACCGCCCGCGAGTATGTTTTGGAAGGAGGCCTCGATTTTGCGCAGGCTGTTCTTGAAAAAACCTACGGCCCTTCTAAAGCAGTCGAAATCATTGAAAAAGTAAAACGTCTTACAACTCTCAAGGGTTTCGATGTTTTGAAAAAAGCAGAACCGGCCCAGTTAATTAATTTTTTGAACAAGGAACATCCGCAGACAATGGCGCTTATACTTTCGCAGCTTAGCCCGGACCAGACTGCAAACGCATTGAAAGAATTGCCGGATGAACTCCGGCTCGATGTTGCCTATCGTATTGCAACCTTAGGTAAAATAGCCCCGCAAACGTTGAAGCAAATAGAACATGTTGTTGACGAAATTGCAGGCGCTTCGATGAGCCAATCTGTAGGAAAATTAGGCGGCGCAAAATGCCTTGCGGCAATTCTTAACCGCACAAACGTAACCATGGCCAAAGAAATTTTGGAAAAGCTGGAAAATCTCGATCCCGAAACGAGCTATGAAGTAAAAAGATTGATGTTCATCTTTGATGAAATTATAAACATTAACGATAAAGACATTCAGAAAATATTGCGCGAAGTTGATCGAAAGGACCTGGCGCTTTCTTTAAAGGTTGCCGAAGACAATCTCAAAGAAAAAATATTTAAGAATATGTCCGAGCGCGCTGCCGACCTTCTTAAAGAAGAATTGCAGTACATGGGTATGGTAAAACTTAAAGAGGTAGAAGGCGCACAGGCAAGAATAAT
>JAKAHQ010000160.1:0-4106 GCA_021814855.1 Bacteroidota bacterium
AATGGGGTAAATTTGGCAATGACGCCTAGTATGCCAAAAAATGTAAAAATAATCAGTTTTGGCGTTGATGACGGGTGATCAATCCAAAGCAATCCGAGATAAAAAGTAAATATACCAAGGAATAACGCAAAAGGATCATTTAGGCCGGTTGGTTGGAATAAAATATTAATTGGGTAGACGGCATAAATTGCACATGCTAAAAATGCCAACCATTTACTGCTTTTCAAACGTCGTGCAATTAAATATATTAGGATCAACGAAAGACTAAAAAGAAATACAGATATGAGTTTTACAAGAGACTCGTCATATCTAATTGCTTTTAAAACTATTGCACTTATTGCTTGAAAAGCCGGAAATTCCAATGCCAAATACTCTGGATTGATCGATAAATCCGTCTTTGGGTAAAAAAGGTCAACGCCGTTATCATAAAAATAGCGGGTTATTCCCATAGTTTGATATTCGCGGGCCGAATTTGCAATAGAATAACCGATCCGGGTTATATTTATATAAATTGCCAGTATTCCAAGGATAATAATTATACATACTGCATAAACAATATTTTTCGCAATTCCCATTATTGCCTAACCAGCGCGGATATGCCGCCTACATAATACGGTTCGGAAAATAGAACACTCTTAGCGCGTTCGCTTGTTATGGTAATACATGCGCCAATCATATCAACCTTGTTTGATATAAGCGCCGGAATCATTGCGCCGAAATCCATGTTAACAATTTCGAGTTTCTTATCAAGCTTCTTAGCAACGAGAGAAGCAATTTCAATATCCAACCCAACAATTTTGTGCGAAGCATCTATGAAAGAAAAAGGTTCTGTAATAGCAGATGTGCCGAATCGTAGTACGCCTTTACTTCCGGTTAACGGAATATCGGGCATCGGTTTAGGCGAGCCCTCTAAAGGCAGCCATCTGGTCAGCATAGAATCGTACCCGCCGTTTTTTTTCAATTGATCAACCACGCTGTCAATCGTCGTTTTGAGCTCGTTGTTTCCAAGTTGAACAGCAAAGCCGTAATTATCAGTCGTAATCTTTTCAGGGAGAACAATAAGCCCGGGATTTTTAGCCGCAATATTTTTCAATATCGGTTCATCGTAAGCGGCAGCGTCTGCCTTACCGGCTTTTACAGCCATACAGGCATCAAGCACGCTGTTAAAATATTTGAATTTGGCATCCGGGAATTTTGAAAGAACAAGATTATCTGCAACAGTACCTGTTGGAACCGCAAACTCCTTCCCTTCAAGTTGCGACACGGCGGTAATCTTTTCCCTTTTACTGCAGCCGATAAAAATCATCAAAAGTGAAAGGATGAATATTGCCGTAAATGATTTTTGTATTATTCCGAGCATTTTGTTTCCCATTATATTCGTTAATTCAAATACTTAGTGATGGTCAAATAATTTTTACCGTCTTTATATTCATATTCAGTATTATCAGTCAATTTTTTAATCATTAAAATCCCGAGCCCTCCGGTTCTTCTTTCTTCCAACGGCAGTTCTGTATCTGCCTCCGGTACCGTTAACGGATTAAATTGCATGCCCGAATCCGCAAATGTTATTGTGATCTCTTCTTTATCGAGAACAATTTCGATTAAGATATCGCCTTGATCTTTGGGATAAGCATAGTTTATAATATTAACTATGATCTCCTCGCTGGCCATCAGTATTTGCGTTCTTATTTCATTACCAATTTCCATTTCAACTAAAAATGATTCTATAAAATCCATAAAGATTTTGAAGTTTCTTATATCCGCTTTTAGCTCAATAATGTTTCGTGTATGTTTATTGTTGGTCGGCATAAATTATCGGATTGCTATAAGGAATTAGATGTTGAAATCATTAGTATGATATGAGCTTAAACTGCATCAGGACACGAATTATTTTTTAATAATGAACATAATCAAAATACTCATTTTAGATTAAAATTAATACTTCGAGCTCTGCAATTATTATCATGAATTTGAAATAGATACAATTAAATAGCCAGCAAGAATTGAATTGCTTTTCATACGGCTGTTCCAGACAAGAAATATAATTGCATAGTTGGTTATCTAATTAGTACCATTTCCTTAGTCTGTGTAAAATTTTGAGTTTGCAAGCGGTAAAAATAAACGCCGCTGCATAAACCCGAAGCATCAAATATTACCTCATGATAGCCGGCTTGCATGTACTTATTTAGCATTAGTTTTACCTCCCTGCCAAGCATATCATAAATTTTTAGAGTTACAAAAGAGGCCATTGGAATTTGAAAGCTGATGGTTGTGGACGGATTAAATGGGTTTGGATAATTGTCGTTCAATTTAAATTCAGTCGGCTTGTTATTAATTTCTACACCGGTTCCGTCTTGAAAGAATAATCCTTTGCCGCTTGAGAAGTCGAATATCGGTTTAAGCTCAGGCGAACTCATAAAATAATTCCACAAAAGCTGCGACCTATAGTTTTCAATCATACAAATTATTGGTCCTTGATCTATTGCGAGGTAGCCATCGCTGAACCAAAGTTTGGTAATATTGAACGCGTCTTTAAAACCGAAATCGCCCCAAAGATCGGTGCCGTAAGTCCTATAAAAATATTTAAGCGCGGAAAGAGATTCATCCGGGGTATACGGCATTGCGGATAAAGCTGCGGTTGGCGCAATTGTGCCATTGTCGTTCCCCGGTTCGTGGGCAAGATAATAAACGCTTGGAATAGAATAGCTCGCCGTTAATCCCCAGCAATCTTTATTATACCCGGCAAACTTTTTCGGATTATCAATACAGTAAGCGCGGTTAACTAGGGTCTCGTTCCGGTTATGATCGAAATAGTTTGTGTACCAATCCTTTTTGTTCCGGGGATCAAACGCAAGAAATGAATAGTGAGTCCAGAACAACGGCCCTCCGTAATCCGAACCGACATATAATTGATAGCCGTAATAAGATCTAAGTTTTTTTATAGTATCCCCGTTGCCCCACCCGGATCTGTAAAACGACAGAGCCGGCAGTGTAACCGGTTTGGTCGGCGATATAATTGAGAGTATATAAGCAATTAATGTTTCGTTCCAGCCGTGAAAGATAAAAGTATCGCTAAAGTTGAATCCCATTGTAGGAGACCAGTTCCAGTATAATCCTGTTGAACCGTTTCTGAAAAAATCCCAGTCGACCGCTTCCCAGATAGAATTGATTTCTTCCCTTATTTGAGATTCATCTGCTGTCTGCAAATTAAAATACTGACGCGCCGTAAGCAGACCTTCGAGCATAAAAGAAGTTTCAACTATATCGCCGCCGTCCTGCACGCCGAATTTTACCACCTTGCCCGTTGCTCCATTAATCCAGTGCGGAAAGACGCCGTGAAATCGTGCAGCTTTATTCGAAAGAAAATCCAAAATCTTTAGTATTCGCTGTATGCCCTGCCCGCGTGTTATAAACCCTCTTTCAATTCCGACGAGGAT
Organism: Bacteroidota bacterium; assembly: GCA_021814855.1. Next base: position 3,438 of record JAKAHQ010000160.1, read on the forward strand.
GGACATAACGCCAAAGCCGCCGCCGCCGAATGTATTTGTAGTATCGCTTTCATCGGGATGCCATCGTTCGCGTGCTAAGCCGGAATTAGGATCGCCCCAATCCCAAAAATATCTGAATGCGGCACGCTGGGTCATATCGAGAAATTCTTCGTCCGTCATCTGATGAGTCTGGGCTGTAACTTCCTGGCTCATGGCGGATTCGTTACCGGAAAGATCGTATGCCGTAACTTTATATTTTTTTTGAACGCCGGATGAGCCGAACCACTCCCAATAAAACGATCGATATTTTTTTACCGTGGCCGCAAGTTCGTATGTTGTTCCGTTAAATCTATAAACCTTATACCCGGCTAAATCCGCTTCTGTATTCTGCTGCCAAATAACATCAGCATGAAGTTCGTATGAAATTGTTTTAACGCCTACCGGCGTTGCCGGGGGAGTTGTATCCTTAGCCGAAACATCCGCCGCAAATAAGACAGTAATTAAAAAAAATATCATTGCGGATCGTTTTACTATTTTGGGTAAGGCATCATTTGTTTTCATATTCAAACCCGAGAGTTTTTAGTCCCTTCTTTACAATTTTGTCTTTCATAAAATATTTCCAGACAAACCCGTTATTAAAATTTTCGATCATCACAATTATAGGACCTTGATCCAACCCGAGACAATCTT
>JAKAHQ010000160.1:4116-5217 GCA_021814855.1 Bacteroidota bacterium
TTGTCAAACCAGTTGGCAGTCGGATTGAAAGCGTCAACAAATCCGTATTTATTCCACGCGCCTTGAGCCCCGTACTTTTTGTAAATGTTCATCAGCGTAGGAATACAAATCTCGGGCGCAAACGGAACGGAACCGCCGGGCGCTGTTGGCGCGAGAGTTCCATCGTCGTTTTCAGTGGAGTCCAACCCGGCAGAGCCGCGAGCCGAATATCCAAAATAATTTTTACTGTTAGAATTATAAGATTCACCCGGGCCGTCGCACGCGGTTAATCCCCAGCAAAGAGAATCGTAACCGGTCCACTTCTGCGGGTTGACGATGGCGTATTGTCTATTAACATAAGTAGCCCTTCTTGAATTCTCTGCGTAGTCGATTCCTTTCTTTCTCATATAAGAATCTTTTAGTCCGAACGGATTGAGCCACATAAACGAATATTGATGAGCGAACAACGGCGGAAATACAACATGTGCCAACTCTTTTGAAAACGGCTCCCGCCATCGATAAGTATTGTGAAATGATTTAAAAGCTTTTTCAGGATTCGGCAAATTCATACCCGCAGCAATTACATAAAGGAAGAGTGATTCCGTATAACCGAACCAGCCGGTTTTAAGAAATCCTTTTTCGTCCCAGCCCATACTTATTTGATTCGGGAAGTTGCTGTCTTCCGGCATCACCCACGGCGTCCAGTCGGCACGGGCAAGCAGTTTACCGGATAACTCTCTAATTTCATTTTCGATCTTGTTATCGAACGTAAAATAATTGCGCGCGAAAATTATACCGCAGAAAAGAAGTCCGCTGTCAATTGATGAAAGCTCACAATTCCAAAATCTCTTACCGGTTTTCATATCAAGAAAGTGATAATAAAAACCAATTCGGCCAGCGGCTAATTTAGTATCGCTTTGTTCGGAGTTCCAGAAAAAACTTAACATATTCAAAGTCAATTGTGCCGCGCGCTCACGGGTAATCCATCCTTTCTCTGCGCCAATTGCCCATGCCGGCACCGCAAAACCAACCGCGGCTATTGATGAAGGAGAAGTATCTGTTGATCGATCTTTTACCAATCCATTTTCAAACTCTACGTAATATTCAGTAATATCAGCCAAA
>JAKAHQ010000161.1 GCA_021814855.1 Bacteroidota bacterium
ATGTCGACATTTTGCCTTCCAATATAAGCTCATATATGGCCGGGACAAGTCTTCCCGGCAACGGCGTATTTTTCGGCGATGAGTCCCCGATTATCCCGTTTGAAAAATTGAAAGAGGAGGCGATTCGTCACGCGCTTAAAAGCACGGAAGGAAATATTGTTGAAGCCGCCCGCAAACTTAAAATTGGAAGAGCTACTCTTTACAGGTTGATGGAACGTTATAAGATAGAATCGCCCAAGGAATAACTAATTGCATTTTTTAGGCAGATTAAAAAGGTGGAAGGATGGAAATTGTTGAAGAAATTATCGATGATATAGTTGTTGAAATTATAAACCTCGATAGGGCCACTTTGCGCGAAGCAGAGGAGCTGAAAGAAAATATTAACGAGCGAATCTCGAACGGATATAAAAAAGTAATTATCGATCTCTCTTCCGTCGAGTTTTTGGATTCGACTTTTTTGGGTGTCATTGTTAACACTCTTAAAAAAGTTGCAAAGATGGGCGGCGATCTGAAACTGGTCGGGTTTAAACCGGTTGTCCGTTCGATGTTCGAACTGACCCGCCTGTTCAGGGTTTTCGAGTCATACGGCGAATTGCAAGACGCAATTAGAAGTTTTCATAATTAATTTGCATTTACAAATTGATCGATCATAATCACAACTTTATTGGCAAATATTTATCACCGGAAATAAATTGACGGAAAAAAGCGGCAAAACAACCGGCACAATTCTTCTCGTCGAAGATGAATTTAACATTGCAAAACTCTTCAGCTTTAATCTTACCAAAGCGGGATTCAAATGCGAGGTTGCAAAAAACGGAAGAGAAGGATTGGAAATGACCGAAAAACTTCGCCCGGACCTTATAATCAGCGATGTAATGATGCCGGAAGTTGACGGTTTTGAATTTCGAAAACGTCTTTTGGAAAATCCGGAACTGAAACAGATTCCTTTTGTATTTCTTACGGCAAAAGGTGAAGAAGATGATATTTTACAGGGATATGATCTTGAGATTGAAGATTATATAATCAAGACTTCCAGCCCCAAAGTAGTAATTGCCAAGGTGACGGCAATTCTTAAAAGTCTTGAGAAAGAAAGAGTAAAAGTTGTTGATGAAGTACAGAAAGCAGCGGATAGTATGGGGGCTAAAGTTGTTCCCGATGAGTTTCCGAAACTTGACGGCTTTTTAATTAGGCATTGGCACCTTCCGTTTAAAAATGTTCCGGGCGGAGATTTTATAGATTACTTCAAAATGGACGAAGATCATCTTGCAATTATTTTAGGCGATGTTATGGGCAAACGCTGGGGCGCGTGGTATTTTGCGGTTGCCTACGCCGGTTATGTTAGAAGCGCGGCCAGGTTTGTCATTGAATCTTCACACGAATACCTGCCGAGCCATATTCTTCAGAAAGTAAACGAATCTGTTTATATGGACGAGCGCATTTCGGAAGTATTCATTACTCTTTCCGTAATTATTCTTGATAAAAAAAATATGGTTGCCAAATATGCCGGCGCCGGCGATTTGCCTATAATCTATAAATCGAATGAAGTCCTGAGAATAGAATCGAAAGGCGTGCTTCTTGGGTTTAGTAAATCCGGCGAGTATGAAGATATTGAGATGAAATTAAATTCCGGCGACGAGTTGTTTTTAGCCACCGACGGCATTACCGAGGCGCGTAATAAAGCCGGGGAATTTTACCGTGCAGAAAAATTTGAAAAATTTTTAGGCAACCTGAATCCAGGCGAAGATTCGATTGAGCAAATCAAAAAGGAAATTTTTGCTTTTACGGAAAACGAACTTGAAGACGACGTGAGCGTGATTGCCGTCAAAGTGCTTTGAGATAATTTCTTGTTATAAATATTACGAAAGTATTCTTTGAGAAAGCGATTCAAAGGTTTTGTCGTCAATAAATACCTGCCGGAAAATATCAATAATAATCTCTGCGGAAATTTTTTCGAAATCTTCCTTCCTCGGCACAATTAGCAATCCGCCTAAATCAACAACTGCCGGGCTGATTAGCAAACGGCCGTCGCCCTCGGCAAAATATTGATCCGGCCTGTGCTTGCCTCTCGGAAATATTATTACCTGCCATCTTCCGTTAATGAAAGACGAAATCATATTCAGCATCGGCTCTTCGGATGAGCGTGTAATATCTTTAAGAGCGTCGTAAACCCTTTTTATTTCGGCAACCAGGGGTTCAAGGTAAGCAGAACTAAGAAACACAAATTTGCGCATTGAGTCATCGATGAGGCGGCATTCGGTTTCATTCAACCTAAAAAATTTTTTTGTATATCTGTTGGCAATTTCCGGCAAGTTGTTTTCGATAGGCATCGCCTTAAACGGTGCTGCCTGGAAATGCAGATGGTCCGGCGCCGAAGCGCCGCATTTAGGACCGTTGTAAAGAATTGTAAAGCTTTCTTCTGCCTCGCGGGCAAGTTTTAGAAAATCCGAAAAATGCCGCTGTATGGATTGTAGCTCGTGTACGTCTTTTGTAATTGTGTAATGCCTGTTGAATATTGGATAAGGGTTACAAAGAATATTAAATGAAGAGTTGAACCGGAGTATCTTTTGTTCTGCCGGAAGATTTCTTTCGCAGAGAAAGCAAGGCCGGGCTTCTATAGCCTGCTTTGAGACCTCTGCCGAAGACGAAACTATTCTTGCCGGATTGTACTGAACCGTAATATCGCAGCCGTCAAAGCGGAAAATTTTAGTCTTAACTTTTTCGAGGTTTATATAATTATCTCTTAAAAGCGGCCATGTTAATTTTTGTTCTTCGAGCAGCTTAACCATTTCTTGAGCGAGCGATATTGAATTCGTTGCGGCTTTCATTTTTTGTCAAGCGCGTTCCCGGTTTGTCTCGCAAATATCTCGAACGTACGAAGTCTGTCTTTATAAGAATTGTTTAGGTTAAGTCTGTGAATGTTAAGCGCTGCATCAGTATTGCCTTCCCATCGCCTGCAGAAGTAGATTGACTCGTAAATTCTTCCAATCTTATACTCCCTGGAAATAGTAAGACCTAAAAAATAATCTTCGCCGTAACTTACGTTCGGAATATTTATTTCTCTTAGAAGCGGAGTATAAAAAGCGCGTGGCGCTCCCAGACCGTTAATGCGGAGGGCGTTATTCGGTCCGTTCTCCTCGCTCCATTCTTTATGGTCAATCAATCCAGGCGGAATTTCATTTAAGCCGAAATCCGTTAATGTGTAAGACCCGATAACCATTGCGCATTTTTCTTTTTTAAACGTGTCTACTATTTTTTGAAGAGTACTCTCATCTTTATATATGTCGTCGCTGTCAAGCTGAACGGCAAATCTGCCGCATAATTTGTGGTGGACTCCCTCATTCCAGCAGCCGCCAATTAACAAATCCCGGCTTCCCGGGATAAGATGTACAAAGTTGTTATGCCTGCTTGTGTAGGCATTTAGAATTTCCGTTGTTCCGTCTGTAGAATGATTATCAATTACAATTACGTTGAACTTAAAATTAGTCTTCTGATTTATCGCCGACTCTGCGGCATCCTTTATTGTCTTTGCTCGGTTTTTTACAGGGATAATTATAGAGGCCTCATATTCAAAATTTGTATCTCTTTCGAATTCGATTGCCCGGAACGGAGGGACGACGGAAGCTCCTATTCTTTTCAAATGTTCTGTTGCCGCTTTCTCCATCTCTATTTGCACTTCACGATTTCTTGGATTGACATAATCGAACTGTTTCTCTCCGGATTTTCGGTTGTTGTTGTCATCTACTGTGTACAAAAATTCTGGAAGGCGTAAAATTCTTCCTGTCTCCGAAATTCTTAGCCGCAAATAGTATAGTCCGGCATAATTAAAATTTTCGGTGGAAGCGGTTACCGCGTCTATAAAGTCCTTAGTTCTTAAAAGAAGAACGGAGCCAAAGTCGAAATCGTCACGTATGCTGCCCGGCTGATAATCGATTGTTGGGTGAGGTTGAAGCAGGCCCTCTTTATTTTCATAATAATCGGAATAAATTACGGATGCGCCGGATTGCCTTGCGGCGGATAATAAACGTTCTATTGCAAAATTACCAAAACTTATTCGAGACGGTTTAATTTGCAGCAGAATATAATCTGTCTTTACCCTGCCGGATAGTTCTTTTATCGAGGAAGAGCAGTTGATGTTATTCAGCAAGAGATGGTTTATTCCTTCAAGTCCGCGGGCTGAGTTGGAGAATGTAACAATATCCTCTATCGGCCCTCGACTTTTCAAAAATTCAACGGTTTCTAAGGTTGACGGGCTATTCGAAAATGGAATAAAGGCGGTTATCTGTTTCATTATCCAGCAAATATTTGATAAGCCAAATTATAAAAATCCTCTAATACATGAAATTGGTTTAACACCACGTTATCCGGTCGCCTCATGCTCATCGATACTCCGAACGAGACGGTAACGTTCAAATTTTAATTATGATGAAGCTTCAAAATGTCCCGGGTGTGCCGGCATTTTTGCCGCTTGAGCCTGAGATGTTCAATTAAATTTTGTTAATGTATCTCAAAAAGTTTTGAAATCGGGCTGTTTTAAGGGGACTAATATCTGGAGATAGTCCAAAAGGTTGTTTTGTATCTATTAAAATTTCTAAATTTGCCTCCGGTAGTTAGATTAAATCTGAATAATGAATAGAAAATTGAAATTCAAAACAATCAAATATGGTGTGTTCTTTCTGGTAATCGGCCTTTTCATGTTTGGAGGATTGCAAGCAAAGACCTTACATGCCGCCGACCAGTTAGTGAAGAAGGTAAACTTGTGTCATACTCACGAGTTAAACTTTACAGATGAGAAACCCGGCATTGTAGCTTCATCGTTCATTAATGAATTTCATAAAGATTTAAAAGAAAATTATGCTTCCATTGCTTCTTCATCGGGATGGAAGTGTTCAGACAACTTCATTTTTGCCAGTTACCTCTATTATTCCGGCGAAAATAAAAATCGAACTACTTTCCGGTTCCTTTCCGGGTTAAAAATATAGCGCCACCTGTAGCTCCGCCTAAGTTTTCCGTTTACTCCTATAATCAAGGTATGTTAAACAAATAAAGAGGTAGTATTGCGTACGATAAAAATAGTTTCCATTAGTCTTATAGCCGCTTGTCTTCTATGTGTCATAAATCTAAGCGACACATCGGCCGGTGAGAATAGTGGCTTTACTAAAATAACCGTAAGCAAAGATGCAAAACCGAATTTTTCCTCGGTCGATT
>JAKAHQ010000162.1 GCA_021814855.1 Bacteroidota bacterium
AAAGAAAGAATTCAGAAAAATGTTAAGCAATTTAGAATTCTGCTTGATAAGTATATCGGTCTCAAGGATAAACTTTCCATTGGTGAATTAACTGCCGCCCTGGTAGACGAACTTGGAATACTTCGCATCTATAAAGAAGAAGGCACCCAGGAATCAATGGGAAAATACGACAATATTCAGGAATTGGTTTCTGCGGTACATGATTACAGCAAATCGAATCCCAGTTCTACGCTCGATGATTTTCTTTCGGAAGTTTCTTTGATTGCAGGCGTTGATCAGTTTGACGAGAAAGTCAATTCGATTACAATGATGACTATACACAGCGCTAAGGGTTTGGAATTTCCTATTGTGTTTGTCACCGGCTGCGAAGAAGATATTTTTCCGCTAAGCCAAAAATTCGACAACGATTCCAAACTTGAAGAAGAAAGAAGATTATTTTATGTAGCCGTTACAAGAGCTAAAGAAAAAGTATTTTTAAGTTATGCCCGTTCTCGGTACCGCTTTGGAGAAGTTGCCTATCAAAGCAAATCTCGTTTTCTTGATGAACTTGACGAATCAACATACGAAGAATTAAACGGGGCTACCGGTAAAAAAGCAGGACGCAAGAAGAAATCTTTCTACGACGAATATTACCAGGAAAGTTACGACGACTTTGATCAGGAAAGAAGATCTTTAAGAGTAGGTAGCAGGGTTACCCACGCTGTATTCGGTATGGGTAAAATATTGCAAATCACTGGAACAGGGGATATGCAGCGCGTTACAATTGCATTCGAACAGCACGGTGCAAAACAATTGCTCACTAAGTTCGCTAATTTGAAGTTGATTTGATTCATTAATTTATTTTAGATAAAATAAAAATCGGAGTAAGGTATGAAAATCGGTGTATTGACTGGCGGAGGGGATTGTCCTGGATTAAATGCGGTAATTCGCGCGGTAGTTAGAAAATCAATTCAAAACGGTCACGAACTTATCGGCATTCGCAACGGATGGAAAGGTTTATTCGACAAAAATTTTATTAAGCTCGATAGGGATTCTGTTTCCGGAATACTTCATCGCGGCGGCACTATTTTGGGCACATCCAGAACTAATGTTTACAAAACGCCAAACGGCGAAGCAACTGTAATTAAAAATTTAACCGAAGCCGGTATAGATGCTCTTGTAGCTATCGGAGGCGAAGATACTCTTGGCGTTGCCTCAAAATTGGCTAAGGCCGGAGTTCAAGTTGTAGGCGTTCCCAAAACAATTGACAACGATTTGAACGCAACCGATTTTACTTTTGGATTTGATACGGCTGTAAATATTGCCACGGAAGCTATCGATAGATTACATACAACTGCCGAATCTCACAACCGTGTTATTGTTGCCGAAGTAATGGGGCGACATGCGGGTTGGATTGCTGTTTATGCTGGCATGGCAGGCGGCGCAGATATAATTTTAATCCCAGAACAACCGTACGACATCGCTGAAGTTTGCGATATTTTGAAGCAGAGACACGAAGGAGGAAAGAGTTTCAGCATAGTTGTAGCTTCCGAAGGCGCCGTTGCAAAGAAAACCGATAACGGCAAAGAAGGCGATATGATTTTGCAAGATCAAAAATTAGATTCATTCGGTCATGTTCGTCTCGGCGGCATTGGAAATATTCTTGCCGAAGAAATTGAGAAGAGAACAGGTTATGAAACGCGATCGACCGTATTGGGTCATATACAACGCGGCGGAAGTCCTTCTGCGTTTGATAGAGTTCTTGGTACCCGCTTCGGAGTTTTTGCTGCCGAACTTGTTGAAGATAAGAAGTGGGGTATGATGGCTGCCCTGAAAGGTAACGACATAGTTGCGGTAAAACTTGAAGAAGCCGTAGGCGAATTGAAAACCGTCGACATGAAATTATTCGATGTGGCCACAACATTCTTCGGTTGATTAATCAAAAAAATTATTTTAACGGAAGCCGCTTTATGCGGCTTTTTTTATGCCGCCGTTTTGAACCCCGCCGTCTTTTCGAATCCGAGTACAATCATAATCGATAAAATCTAAATGGAGTTATAGTCTGTATAATAAAATATCGAATAACAATTATCTTGACATTATAAATTTCAATAACTAAGTTTTCGCAAGAATACCAGCCAAAATTGCGTTACACAAGAGTACAGTAGCCAATTAATGAGGGACGATCTAAAAACTCTTGTTTACATTCTGCCTACCTCTACCGAAAAAGAAATACAGCCGAGTTAAAAAATATTTTTTTTAATCATAAGAGGGTGCTTATGAAAAAAAAATTCACTGTTATTGTTTCTGTATTATTAATTTTTATTGGGGCGATCGTTAAAGCTCAGCCAGTTCCGACTCCGGCTGATCCTTCAACAGGAGTATCGATCAATCCGACTTTTGCTTTTACGAATTATGATGCCGGCAATGGACCTTATACTTTTCAACTAGGAATTGTGGGAGGGAATCATAATATTCTTACACGATCTGTTTCGGAAGCAGAAGCCGCAGCAGGATTTACCATAGCTTTAGTACTAAGTTATAATACTCAGTATGAATGGTGGGTAAAATCTTCTGTAGGGTCTTGGTACCCATCTTTAGGAGCTGTTCCGGGATATCGCTTTACCACTATTTCCGCAGCGCCCACTTTATCGTCGCCGGGTAACGCAGAGGTAGCGGTCAGCATAACTCCAACATTCACCTGGACGAGCGTTGCCGGAGGTAACGCATACTGGCTTCGAATAATTAATAACGCTACCGCGACAATCATATTCGATCAAAATGTTGGAAATACCACTACCTACAATTCGTATACCTTGCCTTCATATGGTACGAACTATTCATGGATTGTTTGGTCCTCCAACGATGCCGGAGTTCATTGGTCGCCGGCGTCACCAACATTTTCGTTTACATCAATAACTGCTGCACCAGCTTTATCCTTTCCTGTTAATGGATCGAGCGGTAATTCAGTTCCTACAACGCTTACCTGGGCCGCAGTAACCGGAGCTAATACGTACTGGGTAAGAATTTCTTCAAATGCCGGCGCTGCAGCTCCTTATCTATTTGATGGAAGTGTTGGCGGGAATCTTTTCTATGTTGCCTCCACAAATTATGGAACTACTTATTATGTCAAACTTTGGTCCTCGCCGGACGGAGGAGCTCATTGGTCTGCCAGTTCCGCAACATACTCATTCACAACTCTTGCAAACCCTCCTGTATTATTAAATCCTGATGATGCCGATGTAGGCATATCCATTGTGCCAACATTTACATGGAGTTCTATAGCCGGAGCTTTATCGTACGACTTAGAAGTCTATAATGATGCGGGACTTTTAAATTTGGTTTACAGCGCTAATGTTTCAGGAACCACCAAAACAATTCCCTATACAAATGCTCTTTCCAACGGTGTTACGTATTATTGGCACGTGAGATCAGTTTGTCCGAATGTTACAAGCAGTTATTCATCGGCCAGGCAGTTTACAACTATTGCTGCGGCTATGCCGTATTTAACCACTCCGGCAAACGGTTCAGAGTTAACCGGCTCTTCAACAACTTTTTATTGGTATTCCGGAGTATATGGAATTCAGTATGAATTACAAATTGACGACGATAATACATTTGGTTCGCCATTGGTTGACGTCACGACTTCAAACATTTACTATACCGTAAACAATACCATCTTTACTCAAGGGACGACTTATTACTGGAGAATTATTTCTAAGACGATTGGCTTTACTCCAGTCACTATTAATTTTTCGAATATCTGGCAATTCTCGATGCCGGGTTTGCCGCAACCAATCGCAGCATATCCGGTAGGTAATGTTTCGGTGTATGCTAATCCGCCAACCCTGTATTGGTATTTATTAACATATAATTCGAAAGTTACCGAGTACATTGTACATTATAAGATTTCTTCGCCGGTAGGCACAAACGGAACGGACGTTGCACCGTCTGCTAATGAAGGTTGTTTCTCTACTTCTTCTTTTAATACTTCCATAACAATACCGTTTGCTCTTACACCAGGGGCAAGATACTATTGGAGAGTTGCAGCATGGGATGGTACATCTAACAGAGCTACATTGACCAATTGGTCTGATGAAGTTAGCTTTACAATTTACGGCAGCCAGGCAGCTGTGATTTGTTATCCTTCATTTCCGGTAGGAGGCGCAGCGATCTATTCAAATCCTCCAACGCTATATTGGTATACAAATATGTATGCGCCCGGTCTGATATATAAAGTCGAATGGTCGCAAAATTCACTTTTCCCGGTAGGTAATACTTATTCCAACACTGATGCGGGAATTTCTGAAACTATTTACACAACATCATATACTCTTCCCGATGTATTAACAAGCGGTCATTGGTATTGGAGAGTGAGCGCGAAATATAATGGCGCTGTAACCTGGGGCACAGTTTCCACCAATGGCGATTTTGAAGTCTCAAGCTCAACCGCCGCCGCACCAATACCGGCCCCAGCGTCTCCGAATGGCGGAGTAATAGTCAGTGTTACTAATCCAACGTTGAGTTGGTATGCGTATGCAGCTTCGCCGTTACAGTATCAGGTTAATTATTCTACCAATCCTACATTAACCGGAGATGAATTGACTGTAGGAAATACTACTACAGCCTGGTTAAGCGCAAACAGTTTTTTATTGACCGGATTAACGCCCGGCGCAACATACTACTGGCAAGTTAAATCAAGATTAGTAAGCGATCTAAGCGAATCTGGCTGGTCGGCGCTTGCTTGGTTTACAGTATCTCCTGGCGCAGCAGCAGTTGTGCCGATTGCAGGCAATCCTTTAAACGGGACACCGATTAATAATACAATTCCGGAATTATCCTGGATTATACCGGCTCCAAGCACATCGCCGCTAACCTATGATGTTCAGGTTTCTAAAGAATCCGATTTCAGCAATGCTGTAATTTACAGCGACGTAAAAGACAATAAAATAATTTTAAATAACTTAGAAGAAGGAGCAACATATTATTGGAGAACATTATCAAAAACAAACACCGGCACTATTTCCAATTACTCGGCTCCTGCTTCTTTTATAGTTCACAACAAAGTAACCTCAGTAGAAGGAAAAGAAATAATTCCAACGCAATTTGAGTTGCGGCAAAATTATCCTAATCCATTCAATCCAACGACCCGTATAACATTTTCATTGCCAAAGAATGCCTTCGTCTCCTTGAAAGTG
>JAKAHQ010000163.1:0-4854 GCA_021814855.1 Bacteroidota bacterium
TTACTTGGAACAATGCATTAATCGGAAGGTGAGCAATGAAAATAATTTTGAAACAAGTAAGAGTTTTAAATCCCGCGCAGAAGTTAGATCAGAAAAACGATTTGCTGATTGAGGATGGAACAATTAAAAAAATAGGCAATCTGAACGAGGAGGATTACGCTTCTTCCAAAGTTTTTGAACTGGATGGGAAAATTTGTTCTCCCGGATTTTTTGATATGCATGTTCATTTACGCGAACCCGGTCGTGAGGACGAAGAAACTGTTGAGACCGGCAGCAATGCCGCCGCCGCCGGAGGATTTACAGGAGTTGCTTGTATGCCCAATACGAATCCGGATATCGATTCGGCGGAGATAGTGCGGTTCATAAAAGAAAAAGCCAAGGATCATCTCGTAGATGTATTCCCCGTTGCCGCAGCTACACTTTCAAGAAAAGGGGAAGCGCTTTCTCCAATGTATGAATTGTACGACGCTGGAGCCGTGGCTTTTTCCGATGACGGGGTTGCAATTAAAACCGCGAGCATTTTACGTCATGCACTCGAGTATTCAAAAAATTTCGGCACACCTATCATAGAACATTGCGAAGACGAATCTCTTGCAGACGGCGCCATGAACGAAAGCTTCACTTCGACAATTCTTGGCCTGCCTGCAATTCCTAACGTTGCGGAGGACCTGATTGTAAGCCGCGATATTATGATGGCCGAGTTTACCGGAGGTAAAGTTCACATAGCGCATATAAGTTCTAAAAATTCTGTGGAATTGGTAAGACAGGCAAAGAAAAAGGGTATTAATGTTACGGCAGAAGCAGCGCCGCATCATTTTGTTTTTACGGATGAAGCTCTGAAAACTTATGATACAAATTATAAAATGAACCCGCCCTTACGCACGCGTAAGGATGTAGACGCGATTATTGAAGGACTTAAAGACGGAACAATCGATTGTATTGCAAGCGATCACGCGCCCCATTCTATCGAGGAAAAAGAAATGGAATTTATTTACGCCCCTAACGGAATACTCGGTCTTGAAACACAGCTTGGTCTTGTGCTGGGAGAACTCGTTCACAAAAAGCATTTGAACCTGGGCCAGGCAATTGAAAAGTTAGCCGTCAATCCAAGAAGAATTTTAAATATTCCTGTTCCGCAGATAAAAGAAGGAGAGAAAGCTAATTTAACCGTCTTCGACCCGGATATGATCTGGACGGCAGATGTTTCCAAATTCAAATCCAAATCTAAAAACTCACCTTATGATAAGAGATTAATGACCGGTAAATCCGTAGCCGTAATCAATAATTCAAAAATGTTTATTGAAGACAAATTTTTTGAGATTTAAGAAATCCTCAATTCGACAAAACTATGCAGAGCTGTATATAAATTAATACAGCTCTTATAGTTTTCTTTTCGAATTATTTGACCGACCCGCTTTTTAATCGAGAATTTGGCTGATTGGCAAATGATCTGTATCAAATTCCTAGACTTTACTTTGGCATTTCAATTGAATAAAAAGATAAGAATTTATTTTACGGAGGACATGATGAAAACTTTCAGATTACTTTTAACAAGCTTTGTAATAGGTGCCGGTTTGATATTAACGGGCTGCGATCATATTCACGATCCGAACGGACGAAGCTTTCCGCCAACACCGCCGGAAAACATTAGAGCTTACGCCGGCGATAATATTGTAGATATATATTGGGATCCAAATCCAGAAAGAGATGTTGCCGGCTACAATATTTATTATAGCTATTCCTACGACGGTAAATACACACTGATAGGCACCACGCAAAGTACGCACTTTGCCGATGCAGGTGCCAATAACGGCGATACCTACTATTATGCGGTTACTGCATTCGACTACGACGGCAATGAGAGCGACTTAAGTAAAGATGTTGTCTATAGCACTCCGAGACCGCAAGGTTCTAACGTTGCCTTATTCGATTATAATACTGTTCCGGATAATGCCGGTTACTATTTCAAGGGCTACCTTGTTGTACCTTATAACGATAACCGGGCCGACATTTTCTTCGAAAATTATAACGGCACATATTACGTAGATGTTTGGGCGGCCGATACCGATATTCAGGATATGGGGCCTACACAGGATATTTATGATATTCCAACCGCGCCTTCGGGAGGATGGATACCTGCTCAGACCGGAGAGAATATTAAATATGCCGAAGCAAAAGTCGGGCATACGTACGTAATATGGACTCACGATAACCACTACGCGAAGATCAGAATATCAAGCATTACCTCGCAAAGAATGGTGTTCGATTGGGTTTACCAATTGCAGGAAGGAAACAGAGAGCTTAAACGAAATATTAACTCTTCCTTCAGAAACAATATGCCGATACAGGTTGAAAGAAAGTTTTAATAAGCACTCCTCTCCTTGTTGTTGATTAAGAAAGCATACCTTCGCGGTATGCTTTTTTATTTCTTTTATTTATTTTGCAAACAATTATATATTCAAAATTTTATGAAGAGGATTGGAAAAATACTAGTCAAAGTTATTGCTGCCGTGTTGTTTTTTAGCGCCGCTCAATTTAATGCCCAAGACCATAAAGCTGCGGAAGTACATAAGGTTTTTGTAAGTTTTGAAGATGGTCTCTCAAGCGGGGCTGTAGATAAATTTTCGAATTATTTTTGCGAGAAAAATTATCTAAGCTTAAATAACGGTATCACGGGCTATTATAGTTCCAATCAGTCATATTATGTGCTTAAGGATTTTTTAAGCGTGTATCAGCCTATCTCTTTCAAATTAATAAATATTGTTACGGATACTTCCACTCCTTTCGCTTCAGGAATACTGAGGTACAGCAGCAGGGGTATTAGGGGAACGGCTAATGTATTCGTCTCATTACAGCATATAGATAATGAGTGGCGCATTTCCCAGATAACGATAAATTAGAATGTTCAAAAAGTATTCTAAACGAACGAGAATTTACCTGTTTGTTACCCTGACAATCTTTTTTGTAATTATTGCGCTGGGAATCATTTCTCCAATTGTTTCCAATAATAAACTTAAGAACTGGGACAGGATTCTAATAGATAAAACCGATTACATCGAAAATACTTTTAATCAAACTCTCGATAAAAAATCCGCTCACTTAATTCGAATTGACGCTGCTCTTAAATATGGGTTAAGGAAAAAAATAAACCGGTACAACACAAATTTCAAAGGCATCTTCGATTTTCTTTTTTCTCCGCCGTACAATAAATACTCAATCCAGTTGTACGATTCCGAAAATCGAATTTTTGCTTGGAATGCCGAGCCTGTTCTTTTTGAAAAAGATTTGAATAATATCGATTCCACACTCGGCCAGACATTTTTTTCCGGACAAAAATTAGTTACCTACCTCTCGTTAATAGATACGTTAAACCTGGACAGCACACGATTTAAAGTCATTTGTAGTATACCGGTTGAAAAACATTACTCATTCTCAGCAGGCAAAGATAACAACGCCAATCTTGCGGATTCGCTTTCCGGCGAACTAGGCACTGCATTAAAAATAGATTTCTCCCCTTCGGCCGAACGTTCTAGGGACGGACGAAAATATTCGTTCGCTATCTTGAACAACTATAAAAATAAAATAGGGATGGTAACAGTTGATAAACCATCTCTCGACGTGGAAGTGAATTATTACGGAAATCTTTTTCGCGACGTGCAGAATATCCTGATTATTTTTATTTACCTGCTGCCGGGGTTATGGCTGGCTTACTTTATCAAACGCCTAAAGCTTAGATCGCTAAAGTTCTTAATTGCCGCATTGTACTTGCTTACATTAAGAATACTATTGTTTGTTTTAGGTGTTCCTTCTGGCTTTCTGAATAACTCCCTTACAGATGCGTCGAATTTCTCTTCAGTATTTGCATTCGGCATGGTGCGCTCTCCGTTGGAACTGAGCGTAAGTGTAATCACAATATTTATTATCGCCTATGTTGGATTCAAGAATTCTATAAATTGGTTCAACGGAAGTTCAGCGAACGGGAAGATTATTCAAAAAGCTATTGCAGTGATTTTTCTGCCGCTGTTCTACCTTCTTATGTTGCGCGGATTAGGCGCTTCCTTGCGAAGCGTTGTGTTTGATTCTACTATAAGGTACTTCAAAGTTTTTTCATTGTTCCCGGATATGCCTGCTTTAGTGATGGAATTTAATATCTTGCTGCTGGCGATATGTATTTTTTTGTTTTGCGTTGCGTTCATTATAATTTTATTCGGTGTGTTTCAAACACCCGAAAAGAAAAAAAACAAATTTATTTTCTTTTGGATTTTTGTCGCATTCCAAATTGGCGCGTGGCTGATGGATATTCTTCAATCCGAACCGCAGGGAACGCCGGCAATAAGAGTATTGTTTATTACATTTTCGTTTTTATTCGCGTATCTAATAATCTTTCGAAAAAATCATAAAACATTTCATATTGTCTACTACGCGTTTGCTTCTTCGGCTGTAGCCGTCGCGCTGCTAAGTTATTATAACTCGGAAATTGAGCGCGAATCGTTGAAAACTACTGCGCAGGAATTAACCAGGACTAACGAAAATGTAGTCGAGTTTATGGTTTACCAGGTATTATTCCAATCGGTTCAAAACGAAAACGTGAGAAGCATGATTTTGAAACACGATGATTTATCGCCGACGGCATTTGAAATTTGGCTTAACAGTTTGTTGTACAGAGAAAGCGTTAGATCCACAATCAAATTTTTTGATCCGGGAAAAAATTATGTCGGCGGATTTCAAACAACGGACGATTTTCCAACCGGATTATACGGTAATGATCTTCATGCAGTCAGAGACAGCATAATTACATTCAAAAAAGCTAATCTTTTTGGCGACGAAATTACGTTGACGGGAATTTCGCCGATC
>JAKAHQ010000163.1:4864-5170 GCA_021814855.1 Bacteroidota bacterium
TGCCGAGTTTTTTGGTTGCACCAAAAGCCGGTATATCTTCTTCCTTGGATTTTGAGAAACTTAAAATATTTGATTTCCACGACGGCGAGTTTGTCCGCTATTACGGCGACGTATCACTTTCGAATGAGGAACAGAAAGAAATACTGAATGCGGATTATGGCAAGAACGACGAAGCCTGGATCAAGATGGATATAAACGGCGAGGAAAATCTTGTCTATGCATTAAAAATAATCACGCCGTTAAAGCAAAAAGTTTTGGCGGTGGCGCTGGAAAGCAAAACATATTCCTGGAACCTGTCTAATTTTT
>JAKAHQ010000164.1 GCA_021814855.1 Bacteroidota bacterium
AAAGGCGTCGCGTGTTTCTTCATCGCTAACAGTAATAGATGCCGTAACATAGTCCTGCAATTTTTGTTGAATCAACTGCTGGCGCACCTGCGCTTCGACAGCAATCATGATTTGTTTATTTCGAGGATCTCTAATAGTAGTTTCATATAACTGCCTATTAAAGTTACCCGTAGAATCCGTAAACTGTTTTTTAAGTTCGGCAGGAGGATTTGGTCCCAGAAGTTCGTCTCTAACTTCATCATCGGTAACAATAATGCCGTACTGTTGAATTTTCTTTTCTAACAATTTCTGAGTAACAACCGCATCCCAAACCTGATCTCTAAAAAAATCCATTTGCGATTCATCTATGGTTTGTCCATTCTGTTCCTGACTCTTTCTAGCTCTATCGACGAAATTTGAATAGTCTTGATAGGAAATATCTTCACCGTCAACCGAACCTACATTTTGACTTCTCTGATGAAAAAAGTCCGTCAGTTTGGAATCCGATAAAACCATAAAAAGCACAAAAATACCGCCGACCAGAAACATGAACCACGGAGCTAAACTCCTCATCCGGGCCATCATTCCCATGAAAACAACCTCCGCTTTTGAAATAATAAAAATTTTAGGCGCTAAATTTAGATACCCCACCTTTCAAATGCAATTTCCGCCGGAATAATAAAGTATAAATATTTTAACGGATTAGGATGATATTCTATCTTAACCGGTCGTAGGTCATTTTTTTAGCCCTTCTGAATTAACAAAAAAATTATTTGCGATTCAAAATCACCAAACCTAATTTGAGCCCCAACATTTGGAGACTTTAGATGCCATTGAATTTTTTTAATGTCTGGTTGCCGTACATTTATCTTTATGTCGGCGGGGGAATTTTTTTCCTAGCTGGAATGATTATTATTAGAAAAAACAAAGCAATTGATATGCGGCTTAAGAAAGATCGCTTTTGGTGGAAAGTAATGATTGCCGGATTTTTCTACTACGTTATCCTGCATCTATTTTTAATCATGTCAGCACTTTACTGGTGAGAACTATATGACACAAATTCATAATATCGGTACCGAACTCGATTGGATTGTACTTGTAATTTACATGGCAGCAATGCTGCTTTTCGGAACATACTTTGCAAAGTATAATAAAGATACAAACGATTTCTTCTTCGGAGGAAGAAGATTTACCTGGTGGATAATTGCAATGTCGATTGTTGCAACCGGCATTAGCAGCCATAGCTTTGTTAAATATTCTGCGATGGGATTTAAATATGGTTTCTCTTCATCGATGTCTTATATGAACGACTGGTTTTTTGTGCCCTTCTTTTTATTCGGCTGGCTTCCAATTATTGTTTATTCCAGGATTCGATCCATACCCGAGTATTTTGAAAAAAGGTTTTCGCCTTCGGCAAGATTTTTTGTAACAATCCTGCAGTTGATGTATCTTATAGGTTATGTCGGCATCGGCTTTCTAACGATGGGAAAGGCAATTATGCCTTTAATGCCGGAACACTTTACGTTCTTAGGAGTTCACATTCATGTTACGCTTATGGGCTTGATCTGGGTAACCGCGGTGATAGTAGGTATATACATTACATTCGGAGGACAGACTGCCGTTATCTTTACGGATCTAGTGCAAGGATTGATGCTTATGTTTGCTGGTCTCATGGTGTTCTTTGTCGGAATTGCTTATGTAGGCGGCTGGCATGCATTCTGGAATTTACTGCCCACGTCATGGAAACTTCCGTTCGCAGGATTTAATTCACCTTCGGAATTTAATTCCGTTGGAACATTTTGGGAAGACGGCATCGCCGGCTCGGTCGGTTTCTTATTCATGAACATGGGACTTATAATGAGATTTATGGCTACCAAAAATGTTCATGAAGGAAGAAAAGCTGCGGCGGTAAATATTTTATTTATGCTTCCCATCTCTGCAATAGTTGTTGGAAGCGGCGGGTGGATTGCCAAAGCCATTTCCGTTTTGAATCCAAGCTTAATTCCTCAAAATGTCAATCCCGACAGCATTTTTGTTCTAGTCGCCAATATAATTACCGGTCCCGGTGTTTTCGGTTTTGTTATTGCAGCAATTGCGGCGGCACTTATGTCTACGGTAAGTACTTTGTTAAATGCCACAGCCGCAATCTGGGTTAACGATGTTGACAAACCGGTAAGGATTTGGCTTAAAAAACAAAAACGCGAAGATCCGCCCGATGAAAAAAGAGCAATGATGGTTGCACGAGTATCGACGGCGGCTTTTACATTTTTAGGAGTGTTTGCAGTCTATGCCTTCAATTCGTATCCAACGGTTTACCAGGCTCACGCGTTTTTCCATGCAACATTAACCCCGCCATTGATGATAGCGATTTTCTTCGGGGCATTCTGGAAAAAATTCACTCCGGCAGGTTTAATCTCCACTGTAATAGGCGGAGTTGCGTTAATGCTTCTCGGATTCAGATTTCCGTTAGAACTTATTGCGCCGATTGCTCAAGGAACGCCATACGATCCCGTTCATCCTTTTACTTACATGGCTGCTTTATATAATCTTATTGTATGCACGGGCGTGGCTGTGGTAGTAACTTTACTTCACAATAAACTTAAAAAGGTAGCTGTGTTAATAAAAGAGAATCCTAATCACAACATAATTATGTACTCTTTATTTGTTATAACCGGCGTGGTTATTGTGATAGATATTCTCGACATTTTCTTCAAAATAAGTTTAGGTTCAATCGGATTATTGTTTACCCTGACTTTACTAATGACCGCATGCGTGGCGGTAATAACAACTTTTTACGTTAAGTACGACGAAGAAGCGCAAACTGCCGGACTTACAATCTGGTCGATTCGCCAGGCTAAAGAATGGTTCAAAGGAAGAAAACTGAACGAACGCGAAGGCGAAATCATCCGGGTTCACTGGAAACTTTCTGAAAGCGACGACGAAGATGTAATTAATTTTTCCAAACGCGATATGCAAAAAATGGCGGCGGAAGCAGGCGACCTTGTTTATATTTCCGATACAAGAAAATGGCTCGGCGGTTTAAAATCATGTCACACTGTTTACGGCCAACCGCATGAAGAAGACGGCGTTGTTTACATTCGAAATCTTCACATAGGCAAAGGTCTTTTTGTTAAAGGCAGGATTTTAGAAGCCGAAAAAGAAATGTAATTTTTAATTAAGGGGCTGAAAAATAAATCCGGAATTTCCCGGTATTCATTCAGCCCCTTTTCTTTATCACGATTGCCCATTCAAAATTTTTCTTCGTAATTATAAAATAATTTTTTCAAGAGTTTGATTATTTATCTTTGACCGAGATATGAATAGTTAAAGTGATTAACTTTTTTATCGATTACGAGCAGGGGATGATACGAATGTTTCGGGAAGTGGGTTTCAATTTTGGATACCAGCCACAATAAATGGTTATACAGTTTTATACCGTTCTCGTTAAAAAAACGATAGGTTTCAATTCTTCCAAACTGTTCCAGCCACTTATAACTATGCGCGTAGAAATAAAGTTTTCGCTTGCTGTTTGGATTGATCCTCTTCTCCGACCAATTCCATAATTGTAAAGGAAGCGTTAACAGATTAACCGCAACGGCGTGTTTACCCGCATTATAAACAATGTAACATTTATGTTTGGTCACTCTTGCTATTTCTTCAATGGCAGTTTGTTGCTTGTTTTTATGAATATGATAAACGGTATGCAAAGAGACTGTATCGTCGACGGAATTGTTTTTAAACGGCAAGCAAGTTATATCTGCCAGAACAAAAATACCCGCAGGCATATTTTTTTTCGCTTCATAAAGAGCTGTTCTGCAAAAATCCACGCATAATTGTCTTTTCGCATTTGAAGCAAATGGCATTGCCCCGCATCCTATATCAAGCAGAAGATCCGGGCTACCTACCGCATTTCTAAGTCTGTCGTTACATCTCTTTTTATATTTTTCACCCTTGCCGGAAGAAAACATTATCGTATCGACATACTTGCCTTTTTGCCTAGTCCAGCCGATTTGCTCGTAATATTTTTTTACGGATTCCATTTCGCACTCGTTTATGAACCGTGCAGAACCTAATTACTCCCGATAATTGATAATCTGAATTCGGATTAGAATATTGGAGTTATCCGGCACAAGAAAGCAATGTAAACTGGGGCTCCCCGCATTTTGAATAAACCAAAATTATTGAGTTTTGAATTTCTCTTTTAATTTTGCATCGACAATAGGAGGAACAAACTCTGAAACATTTCCGTGGAACTGGGCAAGATTACGAACAATTGTAGAATTTAAATACGTATAACGCGCGTGCGGCATAAGAAGAATGGTCGCTATTTCTCCGGCAAGTTTTCTATTCATCAGAGCCATTTGAAATTCATATTCAAAATCGCTAACGGCTCTTAGTCCGCGAATGATTCCAACGGCCCCCACCTGCTTTGCATGATCGACCACAAGTCCGTCGAACCAGTCTACGCGCACTCTATCAAACTCTTTTAAACTTTCGTTGAGCATTTCGATTCTCTCTTCAACAGTAAAGAGCGAAGTCTTGGAAGGATTATTAGCAACGGTGACAATAACTTCTTCGAACAATTCCACCGCCCTTCTTACAATATCGATATGACCGTATGTAACGGGATCAAAAGTTCCGGGGTAAATTACTTTCGGCATATATCCGCTTCGAATTTGATGATTAAAAATATAACTCTTTAATCAAAATAAAAACTCAAAATTAATTTTGGAGTTAAGCTAAGAATTTTCTTTCGCAGAGAATTTATAGATCAAGCTATCGCCGATTTTTTTAAACGGTTCTGTTTTGAAAGCCAATAAGTCTTCTTTTTGAGTTTGCACCGATCTTTCGATAATCATCATTCCATTTTCCGATAGAAATTTATTCTCCAAAATATTTTTTGCTACTCTGTGGATATCGTCCTTAAAAAAAGGCGGGTCGGCAAGAATCAAATCGTACACTTGATGTTCGGCCAGTTTTGAAAATTTAACGGCTTCCATTCTGAATATTTTACATTCGTTGTCCGCTCCCATAGAAGAAATATTCTGCTGAAGCATTTTCGAAACGTGAAAATCTTTTTCGACGAAATCTACCGAAGCGGCGCCGCGGCTCAATGCTTCCAGCCCCAGCGAGCCCGACCCGGCGTAAATATCGCATACATTCATTTCTTCCAAATCGTAATTGTGA
>JAKAHQ010000165.1 GCA_021814855.1 Bacteroidota bacterium
GATCGATACTTATTAATCTTGTATGAAAGATAACATTTTTTGACGAAGGGTTAAACGGTGCGGCAAATAATATTTACTTAACCGTTCTTATTTAACGAATGAAAGGATTAACTTTTTGAAGCCGCTTATCTTTCCGGTAAATTTTATAGTTGTGCCTGCTTCGGAGGATTCAACTACGAGTTCGCCGCCAATGGTGCGTGCCCGGCTTTTCATATTTATTATTCCGTTACCGCCGGAAATATGTTTTTCGTCAATCCCTGTTCCATCGTCTTTAAGAATGATTTCCATTATTTCTTTATCGATGTTCGCTTCCAACACAATTTTTTTACACCGGCTGTGTTTAATTGCATTGTTAATACCCTCCTTGAATATCAAATACAGATTCTGTTTGTATTCCATTGGCAGTTTAAGAGTTTCAAACTTTTCTATATTGATTGTCTTAAAAGATATTCCCGCAGATTGAAGAAGATCGACGTAGGTATCTTTAAGCCGAAGTATAAAATGATAAAATGTATCTCTCTTAGGATTCACCATCCAAACTATATCGCTCATCGTGTCGATAAGCGTACGGGCTTTATCGCTAATCAGCTGAACATTCTTTACGTTTTCATCCGGCGCATGAGAGGCAAGCTCGCTTAGTATTGAAATTTCGGTTAATCCCGACCCGATATTATCATGAAGATCTGCCGCAAGCCTGCTTTTCAATTTTTCAATGGCAAGAAGACCTCTGTAGCGGATTGTGCTCAAATAAAAAATAACGAAGACAACCAGGAAAGCCGAACCGGAGATAAACCACCACGTTTTCCAGAACGGCGGAAGAATTGTTAAATATATTTTGGCGCCTTCGTCGTTCCATATTCCGTCGTTGTTGGAGCCGCGAACATGAAAGACATAATCTCCCGGCGAAAGATTTGTATAGTTTGCAATCCTTCTCCTCGAATCAACATAATGCCAGTCGTGGTCAAATCCCTCAAGCTTGTAGGCGTACTGGTTATCCTGAGGATTTGTATAATCGAGAGCGGAAAATTCAAACGAGAAAAAATTCTGCCAGTATGAAAGCTCAATAGTGTCTTTCTCTCCGTGTATCGGTTCATTAAAAACTCTAACTGCGCTAACAACAACGGGCGGTATTATCATATTGTCTTTCACGCTGTCCGGGTAAAAATAATTTAATCCGTTAATGCCGCCGAAGAACATCTCTCCAGGTTTTGATTTGCAATAGGCGCCGCCGCTGAATTCCATGCTCTGCAGCCCGTCGTGAAGATCGTACTGAGTGAAATTTTCAGTTTGATGATTGAGCTTGAATAAACCGTTATCGGTGCTCATCCACAAATTTTTATGATCATCGGCAAGTACGCCATAAACTACGTTACTGTTCATTTTATTTCGCTTGCCGAAGTGTACAAATTTTTCTTTCCGCTTGTCGAATTTTTGCAAACCGCCACCGTAAGTACCAATCCATAAAAAACCCTGGGGATCTTCATAAATGGACATAATGCGGTTATCACTGAGACTCGATTCATCGCCCGGGATATTCTTGTATGAAATGAACTGCTCCTTCCCGGGGTCAAATTTGTTCAGACCTCCACCAAATGTTCCGACCCAAATAATTCCATCCTTATCCTCGAATAAAGCGTAAACACGGTTATCGCTTATGCCGAACGGATTATTAACATCGTGCAAGTATTTTTTGAAGCGGAACCGTCTCGCCCTGTAATCTTCCGCAGAGAGTTTATCCAGGCCGCCTCCGAATGTTCCGATCCAATAATTTTTTTTATGATCGATAAGGATTGCCTGAACCTGGTCTGCGCCAAGACTGCTCGAGTCCGCCGGATTATTTCGAAAGTGTTCGAATGAGTTTGTACTCTTATGAAAAATATTTAAACCGCCGTTGTATGTACCAATCCATAGGTTGCCTTCGTGATCGTCTACGATTGCTCTTATGTGGTTATCGTTAATAGAGCCGGGATTGTTAATATCTTTTTTATAATAATGAAACTTCCCGGTTTTCCTGTCATACGAATTCAATCCTCCTCTGTAGGTGCCTATCCATAGTTTTGAGTTATCATCCTGGTAAACCGACCAAACCACGTCGTCGTTAAGACCGTCTTTACCGCCAATACTTTTTTTGATCTGCTTAAACTTAAGTGTACTTCGTTCTATGTTGCTTAATCCTTTGCCTAGATGCGTGCCGATCCAAATCGTTCCGGATTTATCTTCCATTATTGAAAGCACATCCTTTCTAACTATTACGGATTGAACTTCGGGATCTTCGTTAAATCCAATAAAAGATTTTTTTGAAAGATCATACCTTTCAACCCCGGCTCCAAAAGAGCCGATCCAAAGAATTCCTGTTTTGTCTTCTATAAAAGAAGTAACTATGTCATGACTGATCGATTTGGCCGCTTCCGAGTTATCATTCAGTTTTTCAAATTTTGCATGGTCCGGATTTTTACCCTGCTCGCTTTTAGGAAGTATGCAGATTCCTTCGCCGTAGGTTCCAATCCACAAATTATTATTTGAATCCATGAATAGAGAAAATAAATTATTTGTAGAAATGCTCGACTGATCGGCGTTGTGTTCATACTTAACAATGCCGGTCCCGGATTTTTGCTGAAAGAGTTTATATAAGCCGCCGCCTAAAGTTGCAACCCACACAATATTATTTTTTACAGGAAGGATTGCTTTAATTCTATTCGAATGAAATCCCAGCGAATCGGACGAAGAATAATGAAATCTCTCGACCGTGTGCGATCGCGAATCGAACTTAAACAAACCTTCGCCCCATGTTCCAACCCAGAGGAAACCTTGTCCGTCTTGAACTATTGAAGTTATCGACTTCTCGCTATTACGGGAGAGCGGCAGAGGAAAATCGTAAATCACTTCGCGGGAACCGGTTTCTGTTTTTAGATTATCCGTGATATAAAACCGCGTAAACGTTCCTGTTTTCCTATCGAACCGGTTTAATACTCCTTCGGTAGTTCCAAGCCAGATGTAACCGTCTCTATCCTCGCAAATTGAAAGAATGCCGTTGCCTGAAATTGAAGTGGAATCTGCGGGATCATTTACATAAACAACAAAATTATAACCGTCGTAACGGTTTAATCCGTTTGCCGTGCCGAACCATAGATAACCTTTTTTATCCTGCAGCATGCAGTTAACGGTGCTTTGAGAAAGTCCGTCTTCAATTTTTACCCGCCGCACCATAAACTGTTCGTGCGGCAAAGACTGGGCGACGGTTAAAATTTGCATTGCCAGTAAAAAAGCAACTACATGCGCACATAAATATTTACAAGGTTTAGTTAGCACAGGATAATTTATTTGTCCGAAATAACGCGCCAAAAATCTACTCAAACCGTTAGGCAGAGGCAAGTCAATTTCTTGCATGTTATTGATGCCGGCATAATGAACATGATTTGTTCTTTCAGTTCTATTATATTTACCGTTGAAAGAAGGATGGAAAGAACGGCATGCGAAAAATTTTTATTGCTGCAATAGTAACTGTATTGTTAAGTTTTCTCGGCGGGTGCGACAAGGGCATCGAACCTCTACCACCTGTTTCGCCCGGTCCAACTGGATTCAGCGGGAAAGTTACTTTTACAGGTAATTGGCCTACGGATATAAAACGAACGCATGTGGTTGTGTTTAGAAATCCGATCTTGAGCAGCGGAGATTTTTTCCCTCCCAACTTAAGTTTTGTTATCGATTCCATTCCAAACGGAACAAAGGAATTCACCTACAACTCGATTAATAATAATTTTATCTCCTCGTTCACGCTCGCGCCCGGAAGTTATAAATATATTGTTGTGGCTCAATCCAAAACCCCAACGCTCTCGCTTAATAGAAAAGACTGGTTTGTTGTGGGAGTTTACACAACCAGCGGCGATCAATCCAAACCCGGTACAATGACAATCCAACAAGGATACATGACAACCGGCATTGATATAAATGTTGATTTTAGTAATCCGCCTCCGCAGCCGCCCGGCGGTGAATAAGGTCCAAAATAAATTACAACCAATTTGATTGGGAGATTATGAAAAAAATTTTGTTGATGCTTATTCTTTTTCCTATGCTGATGCTTAATGCGCAGACCGGTTCATTAAGAGGCAAGGTGATTACCGGCGAAAACGAACTGCTCGATGGCGCCAATGTTATTATCTCGGGAACGCAATACGGAGCGGCTTCTCAAGTCGACGGCTCTTTCGAAATAAAAAATCTCCCCTTCGGAAAATATTCCCTCGAAGTTTCATTAATCGGTTATACAAAGAGAGTTATCAATATAGATTTTAATAGAAGCACAAAACCTATCATCATAATTTTCAATGAAGAGGCGTTACAGGCAAAACAAATTGTAGTGAGCGCTTCCAAGTACGAACAGAAACTTGAAGACCTTCCCGTCAGCACTGCAATTATTCAGCCGGATGTTATTTCAAAAAACAATTACCAAACCTTTGATGAGATATTGAGAAACGTTCCCGGTGTACAAATGAATCTTGAACAGCCAAGCATCCGGGGTTCAAGCGGATACAGCAAGGGAAGCGGGGCTAGAGTTTTAACTGCTGTCAACGGCATCCCAATGTATTCCGGTGACACGGGCGATATAGTTTGGGAGCTAATCCCTATGGCAGATATCGAAAGAATTGAAATCATTAAAGGTCCCTCAAGTTCGCTTTACGGCTCATCGGCAATCGGCGGAGTGATAAACATCATTACAAAGTCGACTGTTAAAAATCCAATCACACATGTCCGCTCATACTTTGGCGCTTACGATAAACCTGCATACGATATTTGGAAATGGAATAACAACCTTAGAACTTTTTACGGGCTGGAAGTTACCCATTCCAATTCGACCGGGAATCTTGGTTACACAGTTTCGTTTAAAAAATTTGACAACATGAGTTACCGTCAAAACGATTACGCAAAACGATATCTCGGTTACCTAAAGTTTAACTACGATTTGTCCGCCAACGATAATCTTTCATTTTTCGCAGACTACCTTAACATGGACCGGGGTAATTTTCTTTACTGGAAGGATTCCCGCAATGCTCTTGTTCCAAAGGACGAAGACAACGGCAACACTGTAAAATCAAATCGGTTGTTTAGCGGACTAATTTTTAACCATAAATTCAACAAGGATTTTTCCGCA
>JAKAHQ010000166.1 GCA_021814855.1 Bacteroidota bacterium
ATGGCTGCAAGCGCGTGCCTAAGCCGGCGGCTAAAATTAACGCCTTCATTCTATCTAATCCGTAAAAAATATTTTCTTAAATAAATCACGGGAGTTTCAACCGTTTATAAATTTGTATGAACGAGATTAATATTAATTTCGAAATTATTCTTAATGTGCCGCTCGGTTTGTTCTGCGCAGTAAACAGAGCGGTGCTGCCCGCCGGTACAACCAAAATTTATCATCAAGTCGGTAAAACCTCTTTGAAGATAATTCTTTATAGATTCGTCAACGAGAGAATAAACATCTTCCAAAAATTTGTTAGTTTCTGCCTGTGCTTCGAGAAAATCCCGCACCGGTTTATCTTTGCCAGTTAGAGTCTTGTACTGTTCGTATCGTCCCGGGTTAGGAAGGGCCCGGCAGTCAAAAACAAATCCGCCGCCGTTGCCGGATAAATCCTGCGGCAATCTTTTCCTGTAAGAAAAGCTATTTATGCTTACCGTTAATCCGTTAAGGTGTTTTGGCCAATCATATTTTTTTAGTGCGTCCGATTCTACAATTTGCTCAAGGACTTGAAACATTTCCGGCAGTTTGATTTTCGTTTTATGATTTTCCATTAACCATTTTAAATTATTTTGCGCGAAGGGAATGCTTCTTAGAAAATGCGTCTTGCTTTCAAAGAAGCCGCGGTAACCGTAAGCGCCGAACATCTGCATCAATCTTATAAGAACATAACCGTTGTAATATTTAAGAAACTCGCGCCTATCCAGCACAGTAATTTTCTTTGCCTCGGAAAGGTAGTGGTCCAGTAATTCCTCTCTTAAGTCAAATGGTATATTTGCCTTGGAATCAAAAAGCAATGAAGCAACATCGTACTGGAGCGCGCCTTTGCGCCCGCCCTGGTAATCGATAAAGTAAGGTTGATCGTTCACAATCATTACATTGCGGGAATTGAAGTCGCGGTACATAAAATATTTAGAATGGGCTGAGAGCAGAAAATTTGTAAAGGCGTGATAATCATCCTCAAGCTTTTGTTCGTCGAACAAAATATTCGACGGCTTCAGAAAATTATATTTGAAATAGTTGAGATCCCACATCATCGATTGCCTGTCGAACTTTGCGCGGGGATAACAAATTTTGTAATCCAATTTTTTTGAGGCCTGGATTTGAAAACGCGGAAGTTCGGCGAGTACTTTTTTGTATAGAGAAATTATCGAAGGGTCGAACCGATTCTTTTCGTCATGCTTCTCAAGGATTGAAAACAAAGTATCGTTGCCGAGGTCTTCCTGCAAATAAATATTGGAAGAAGTTTTGGCGC
The DNA here is from genome assembly GCA_021814855.1 of Bacteroidota bacterium. Next base: position 1,298 of record JAKAHQ010000166.1, read on the forward strand.
TAAATATCTCCGGTACAGAAAGCTTGTATTTTTTAAAATGATTGGAGAGATACAAAAACGCGCGGTTCTCACGCTTGTCGGAATTATACGCGCCAATCGCAGTCTTGCTTTCGCTTTTAATTCTAAAATATTCTCTCGACGAACCTGATAAAGGCATTGGAGAGCATGCAATTATTTTCTCTCCCGCCCATTTTTCGAATAACCGGATTAACTCCTTTTTGTAATCCATGTCTATCAATTGTAAAATGAATTAGGTTTGTTGAGATACCATTCTATTCTTGTGCATTTTGTGCAAACCAGAACCGATGCCGAACGATTAGCCCAATCTAATCTTAGGAAGGTTAAACCCGGCGTATTGAGTAAAATATCTTTCAGTTCGAATTTGTCGTTTCCGCAACTAGGACAAGCGATTTTCTTGTTCATAATTTGATAAGAACTAATTAACGGCTCTTTCGGAGTCATGTCGAATATTCCCATAGCATACCTCGTTTCTTTTTCGTTGTCGCAAATTCATGAATTATATTTTTAAAATCTCCTTCTCTGCTGCACTGCATCGGGATCGAAATATTTTCCCGGAAGTTTTTGGTCTCGCATGGCGGCATTGTAAATAAAACTTGCCATGATAACGGCGGACTGCATCAAATCTCCTTTCGAAACGTGATCAATCACATCCATGTTGGAATGATGCGTTAATGTTTCGTATTCAAGTTCATCTTGAATAAACTGGAATCCCGGTAGTCCGACACCGTCGAATGAAAGATGATCGGTTCCGCCGGTATTTCTAATTGTTACGGTTGAAGCTCCTAAATCGTTAAAGGGTTTCAGCCACTCTTCAAAAATCGGCACAACCATGTCGTTGCCCTGCGCATAAATTCCTCTTATCTTACCGCTGCCGTTATCATAGTTGAAATAAGCGGCCAGTTTATCATACTCCGGTTTCTTTTCTTTCTTCTCCAGGTCGAAGAAGTGATTCTTAACATAATTGCGAGAGCCAATTAATCCTTCTTCCTCGGCATCCCACAATGCAATACGAATTGTGCGTCTCGGCTTAACGCCGATCGCTTTAAGAATTCTTACCGCTTCCATGCATACTGCGCTTCCTGCGCCGTTATCCGTTGCGCCGGTACCTGCGTGCCAGGAATCGAAATGCCCGCCGAGCATAACAATTTCATCTTTTAATTTTTTATCTGTGCCCGGAATTTCCGCAACAATGTTGTAGCCGAGAGAATCGGTATCCAGATAATTTGCCTGGACTTCAATCTCAACCGTCACCGGAACATTCAACTTGAGTATTCTTACCATCCGGTTGTATTGTTCGAGCGAAATAACAACCGAGGGGACAACAGCTTCGGAACCGATTTTATACGATCCGCCGCTCTGGACGAAAATTGTTCCGTCTTTTCCACGGCTTGGTTCCAATGTAACGGCAGCGCCATCATCAATTAAAAATTTATTTATCGCTTGTTGAAGCTGACGGCGAGCCATAAATTCTTCTCTTCTATTTGCAAAAGGCGATTTCGCTCCCGGTTCCGGCGCCATATAAATTTTTTTCAGGTCTTCATCGGAATTTCTTTTAGCCATGGGATCGAAAGACATTTCCAAATCTTGTTCTCCACCCAGCAAGACTATAGCGCCTTTAAGTTTTCCTTTGTACTGGTCCAGGTCCTCAACTTTTTTTACATCAATTAGAACCGGGTTGGCTTTAATGTCTCCGTTTGTTCCTGGCGTCCATGCTTTAGGATATCCTATAAGCGGCATATATTGAGGCGCCGTCATAGCCGCAAAAAATTTACGAAGTTCCCAGCCGCGACCGAATGTACCCCACGGTTCCATCTTTGCATTTTCAAGGCCGAGTTCCTTCAATTTATTTACCGCCCATTCGGCGGCTTTCTGATACTGCGGCGATTCGGCCAAACGCGGACCCAGCACGTCGCACAAGTAATTCATAAACTCCATCACTCTGGAATTCTGCAATCCTTCTTGACGAATGCGTTGAACCACCTGCAGATCAACTTTTTCCTGCGGGAAAATTTGGAGAGTTAAAACAAAAAGAAAAATTGCCGTATAAATTCGCTTGCTGCTCATTCTGATTCTCCGATGATTAATTCGCGGGTTAGTTTATTTTTTGTGAAGCCAGGAATTTTTCAATTTGCCTCCTATGACGGAGTATATGTACGATTGCGTGCTCAAACATCATTTCGATATTGTAAAGTCCCCATCGTGTTTCCATTCGGGTTGCAAGAATCTCTTCGTCAGACATTTTAAATTTGTCGTCAACAGTACGCGCAGTCTCTTCAATCATCTTATCCAATTCATCAATAGAATGAAAAACATTGTAGATATGATAACTGTGATCGGCTACATGTTTGTCAAGAAAAACGCAAATCTGGTCAATGTATCCGTACCCGGCTCTAACCACATGTTTCATTATGGTTTGAATTGACCGGCAGTCTTCGTCCTTGGTAACCGGATCACAGATTTTAACAAACTCCTGCTGTGTAACGGTACTTAGAAGATTTTTCAATTCCAGCGCAACTCTTTCGTATTCATCCATCAACGCGCCTATAGCGCCGGGGCGGTAAATTTTCTCCATGTTAATTTCCCTCGTTGTAATTCAAAATTGGCCGCAGCCACTTTTCCGCTTCTTTAAGACTAATGCCTTTTCTCTTCCTATAATCGTCAACCTGGTCTTTCGAGATTTTTCCGACGGTAAAATATTTTGATTCCGGGTTGGAAAAATATAGTCCGCATACGGAGGCCGCAGGGTACATGGCCAAACTTTCCGTTAGTTTAATTGAAGCGTTCTTTTCAACATCGAGCAATTTCCAGATCGTCAATTTTTCGGTATGATCGGGTTGAGCCGGATAACCGGGGGCGGGACGAATGCCGCCGTATTTCTCCTCGATCAAATCGTTGTTGACTAAATTCTCATTTACCGCGTAGCCCCAATAATCTTTTCTTACTTTTAGATGAAGGAGTTCCGCAAACGCCTCCGCCAACCTGTCGGCTACGGCCTTGGTCATAATAGAATTGTAATCGTCGTGATCTCTTTCAAATTGTTCAATTAATTTTTCTATGCCGATACCTGCCGTTACGGCAAACATTCCGATGTAATCTTCGCTACCGTTTTCTTTCGGGGCAATAAAATCGGCAAGTGCCATGTTGGCTATGCCTTTGGATTTTAGAGACTGCTGCCGGATAGTATGCAGCGTAGCCAAAATTCCTTTGCGCGATTCATCGGTATATATTTCAATATCGTCCTCGATTGCGTTGGCGGGGAAGAGACCGATAATTCCATTCGCCGTTAGGAGTTTGTTGTTTACGATTCCATCCAAAAGTTTATTGGCATCGTCAAAAATCTTTTTCGCTTCGCCGCCGTAATTTTCATTCTTGAAAATATCCGGGTACCGACCTTTTAATTCCCAGGTGAGAAAGAAAGGGGTCCAGTCAATATATTCTCTAATCTCGTTAAGAGGGAAGTTGTTGAGAAGGGTTACACCTAATTTTCTCGGTTTCAACGGTTTAATATTTTGCCAGTCGAGTTTTAATTTATTTGCCCGTGCTTTTTCTATTGAGATAAATTCTCGAACAGCTTGCTTTTTAAGATGCTCATCGCGAAGGGTGGAATATTCCGATCTAATTTTTTTAACGAAAGATTCCTTCGAATTCTCGCTTAATAAATTGCTGACTACGCCTACGCTTTTTGATGCATCGAGTACGTGGATAGCGGGATGAGAATATTCCGGTGCAATTTTAACAGCCGTATGAACGCGTGAAGTTGTTGCCCCGCCGATCAATAACGGTATATCGAGATTCATCCGCTCCATTTCTTTTGCCACATGAACCA